>JAPLUJ010000676.1:13627-20775 GCA_026397695.1 Verrucomicrobiota bacterium
CTAACGGCCGCGCTGGCCCGCAAGATGCGCGTCATCCGCTTCGGCTTCGGCGTGCAAGGCGATTTCCGCGCTAACAATTTCCACCAGAACGCGCGCGGCATGGAATTCGAACTCACCGCGAAGGGCAAAACCTGGCTGGTACGCTCGCCGCTGATCGGGCGCTTCAACGTGTATAACCTGCTGGCCGCGCTCGCCGCCGCCAACGCTTGCGGCATCCGCCCGCGGGAAGCCATCGCCGCCGTGGCCAGTGCGCCGCAAGTTCCGGGGCGGATGGAAAACGTCGGCAATGCCGGTGGTGCCACGGGTTTTGTCGATTACGCCCACACTCCGGATGCGCTCGAAAACGCCTGCCGCACGCTCAAGGAACTCGATCCACGCCGCTTGATCACGGTTTTCGGCTGTGGTGGCGACCGCGACAAGGGCAAACGCCCGCTCATGGCCGCCGCCGCCGCGCGCCACAGCGACGCCTGCGTCATCACTTCGGACAACCCGCGCTCGGAGAATCCGCTGGCCATCATCCGCGAAATCGAACCCGGCATGAGCGGCAAAGGCCATCTCAGCATTCCAGACCGGGCCGAGGCAATCTCCTATGCCGTGAAAAATTCCCTGTCAGGAGATATCATCCTGATCGCCGGCAAAGGCCACGAAACCACCCAGCAATTCTCGCATCGAACGATCGACTTCGACGACCGCAGGCACGCTACCCAAGCACTGCGTGAGCGCGCCCAAGCCATTTCCGAAAACCGATGAATCCTCTAACCGCACAGCACCTCGCGGCAATCCTCGGCGCGTCCGTCGCGGCGGGATGCCCTGATGCGCTGGTCTCCGGCGGAGTCTCCACGGATACCCGCACGTTGCCGCGCGGTGCGGTTTTTTTCGCTCTGCGCGGGGAAAATTTCACCGGTGATGACTACGCCCGGCGGGCATTGGAATCAGGTGCCGCGGTGGTGGTCGTCCACCACTGGACGGGCGGGGTTCCCGCGGAGGCCGCAGTCATCGTGGTGGCGGATACCTTGCTGTCATTGCAACGGCTCGCGCATTGGTGGCGGCAGCAACTCGCCATTCCGGTGGTGGCCATCACCGGCTCCAACGGGAAAACCGGCACCAAGGATTTTACCACGGCGGTGCTTTCCCGCCACTTCAATGTTGCCGCCACCTGTGGCAACAGGAACAACCACATCGGGCTGCCTCTAACGGTTCTGGCCACCACCCCGCAACACACCGCCGCTGTCTGGGAAATGGGTATGAACCATCCCGGCGAACTCGCGCCGCTGTGCGAAATCGCCCGGCCGAAATACGGCATCATCACCAACATCGGCAGCGCCCATATTGAGTTCTTCAGCTCGCAGGATGCGATCGCCGAGGAAAAATCCACGCTGGCCCGCGCCCTGCCAGCGGATGGCATCCTGTTCATCCCGGCCATCTGCGAGTATCACGAATACCTGCGCCAACGGACGAAAGCCACCATCATTCCGGTAGGCAATGGACGCGGCTTGGTCCGCGCGGAAGACCTCCGCCGCGAAGCCGATCGCACCTGTTTCACCCTCGTCGTGGAAGGGGAGGGGCAAGCCGAAGTGGCGTTGCCCGTGCCCGGGCGTCACATGGTGACCAATGCGCTGTTAGCTGCCGCAGTGGGATGGAAACTCGGCATTCCGCCCCATGAAATCGCCGCCGGTCTCGCTGCGGCGCGGCTCACCGGTGGCAGGCTCCACCGTTACGATTGGCAGGGTGTCATCATCATTGATGACACCTACAACGCCAATCCCGAGTCCATGGCAGCCGCCATCGAAACCCTGGCCGACACACCAATATCTAACGGATCACGCCGGATCATCGTGTTCGGCCGCATGGGCGAACTCGGGGCTCGCGGACCGCAGGCCCATCGGCGCGTCGGCGAACTCGCCGCGCAGCACCATCTCATGGTGCTCGCCGTGGGCGAAGGCACTGAGGAGATCGCCCGCGGCGCAAAGGACGCGCCGCATTTTCCGGTGCTCGAAGATGCCGCCACATGGCTTTCCCGCGAGGTCAAACCCGGCGACGTGGTCCTGTTCAAGGGCAGTCGCACTGCCACCATCGAACGAGTTATGAACGCCGCTTTCCCCAAAATCTGATGCTCCCCGCGATTTACGATTTCTGGTATCAGGCATTTGAAGCCGAAAAAGCGTCCGGTCATCAAGGCTGGGCGCACACGTTTTCGTTCCTCAATCTTTTTCAATACATCACGTTCCGCGCCGCCAGTGCCGGCCTGCTCGCGTTCATCCTTTCGCTCATCTTCGGAGCGCGGGTCATCCGCAAGCTGATCTCACTCAAGGTCGGCCAACCGATCCGCAACGCCGCGGAAGTCCATAAACTCGCCGAACTCCACGGCGGCAAAATCGGCACGCCGACCATGGGCGGCGTGCTCATTCTCGGCACCGTGCTGGTGGCCACCTTGATCTGCTCGCGTCCGCTCAACCCGTTTGTCGCGGTTTGCTCCTGCACCATGGGTGCCTGCGGCCTGCTCGGACTCTGTGACGATTATAAGAAGGTCAAGGAAAAGAAATCCGACGGACTGAGCGGACGGACCAAACTTTTCTGGCAGATCTTCATCGCCCTCATCGCCGCGGCTTTCATCTATTATAAACCGGAAATTTCCGGCGTCGGTGCCAGCCCGGAGCAAATCACCGCCGTTGCAGCCGGCTTCCGCCTCGGCGACCACGCCATCGGCATCGGGGCGATCTGTTTTCCCCTGTTTAAAATTCCGCTCGTCGATCTCACGGGTTGATCATCCCGTTTTTCGCGCTGATCATCGTCGGTTGCTCGAACGCGGTGAATCTAACTGACGGGTTGGACGGGCTGGCCACCGGCTGCACGATCAGCGCGGCGCTTTCCTACGCGGTGCTCGCGTACTTCGCGGGTCACTTTTTCATGGCCGTCGAGTATCTGGTCATTCCGCATAATCTTTACATCGGGGAACTCTCCGTATTCCTGATGGCTCTGGCGGGTGCCTGTTTCGGGTTCCTGTGGTTCAACTGTCATCCCGCCAGGGTGTTCATGGGAGATACCGGATCGCTGGCCATCGGCGGGGCCCTCGGCACTGCGGCGATCTCCACCAAACAGGAACTCCTGCTCGTCATCATCGGCGGCATCTTCGTGATGGAAGCCATGTCCGTCATCCTCCAGGTCGGCAGCTTCAAGCTGCGTAAACAGCGCATCTTCAAAATGTCGCCGATTCATCACCACTTCGAACTTATCGGCTGGCATGAAAGCCAGGTGATCGTACGCTTCTGGATCCTCTCGATCATGCTCGCCTTGTTCGGCCTCGCCATCCTAAAAATCGCCTGACAGAAAATGAACCTTGCCGGAAAACACATCGCCATCCTCGGCGTCGGCCGCAGTGGCCGCGCGGCCGCCTTTCTCGCTTGGCGTGAGGGCGCGCGCGTATCCGCTTGGGATCTGGCCGGCGTGGCGGCCTTTGCGGACATGCCGGCCGGCGTGGAAATCCATCCGGACGCCACTGCGGAACAGGGCCGCGCCGTGGTCTCGGATGTCCTGGTCGTGAGTCCGGGCATCGACACCTACGGGCCTTTTGTGGCCGCGTTCGCGCAAAATACCGGCGAAGTCATCGGTGAAATCGAACTGGCGGCCCGCTTCTATCAGGGGAAAATCATCGGCATCACCGGCACTAACGGCAAAACCACAACCACCGAACTGGTGGCACGCATTCTCTCCCACGCGGGATTCGGCGGCACGCCTTGTGGCAATTATGGCATCCCCTTCGCCGAAGTGGTCCTCCAATCCCAGCCGCCGGCCACCGTCGCGCTCGAACTCAGTTCGTTCCAACTCGAAACCATCCATGCCCTGCGACCAAACGTGGCGGTCTGGCTCAACTTCGCGCCCGATCACATGGACCGCTACCCGTCCGTGCAGGCCTACCGCGCGGCCAAACTGCGGATTTTTGCCAACCAATCCGCAGACGACACCGCCGTCATCCGTTACGGCGAGGAGCTGCCTCCGCTGGCGGCGCAGATCGTGACATTTTCCACCACCGATCCGGCAGCTGATTGGTTTTCTAACGGACAAACCATCTGCCATGGCGGCGCAACATGGTTCGACATGAATCACGCAACCCATCTGCGCGGCCTGCATAACGCCGAAAATCTCATGGCGGCGCTTGCCACCTGCCGCACGCTCGGCATTTCCGCCTTGTCGATGCGCGACGCGCTCCATGGCTACACTCCGCCGCCCCACCGTTGCGAACTCATCCGGACACTTGACGGCGTCGAATATTTGAACGACTCCAAGGCGACGAATCTGCACGCGTTGGCAAGCGCGTTGCGGTCGCAAATCCGTCCGGTGGTGTTGATTGCCGGAGGCAAGGACAAGGGCCTGGATTATGCATCATTGATTCCTCTGCTGCGCGAGAAGGCGCTTGCCACAGTGACTTTCGGGCAAATCGCCCGTCCGCTCGCCGCCCTGTTCGCGCAGGCCGTGGCGAGCGAGGCGGTTGCCACTCTCGCGGACGCGGTGACCGCCGCCCGCAGCCTCGCACCGGCGGGGGCCACCATCCTCCTGTCTCCAGGAACCTCGTCGTTCGACCAGTTCTCCGGCTACGAACAGCGCGGCAACGCCTTCCGTGACATCGTCCATCAACTCCGCTAACATACCATAATGAAATCCAAAACACTCCCCATCAAACGCCGCCCGGCCTCCAAAGGAATCCTCCGCCGCCTGAGTGCCGTCACCCTCAGCCGCAAACAACGCGTCGCCGCCTCGGCAACCAGCGCGGCGATGGAAGCGGATGACGGTAGTTCAAAGATATCCCGCGCGCTCATCATCATCTTTCTCATCCACATCGTCGCCATCGGCATGATTTTCATCCACCAGCGATTCCTTAACGGCCGGCACACGGAGCAGCCGGCAACCGCCAAATCCAGCAAGGAGGAAGTCTCGCCCGCAGCGCCCGCCGTGCCGCAGCACCAGAAGCTCCCGCGCGCGGCGTCCGGCGAAAAACCCTATATCGTTAGAACCGGGGATGATTATGCCCGCATCGCAACCACCGAGGGCGTGGATGAAGGCGACCTGCGTCTGACTAACAAGCACGTCACTATCACTCCCGGCTTGATCCTCAAAATCCCGCCGAAACGCCGGCCTGCCGACGAGCCGCCGCTTGTCACCGCGATCCGCCAACCCACGCCCGCGGAGCATGAGACGAAGTTGGTGGATGCCGTTCCTGTGGATGTGGACGGCGCGCCCAAGGCACGGCCGGTCCCCACCCAGGCGACACGTGACACTCCGGCCCGGCCGGCCAGCGCACGAGTGGCGGCTTCCGGCAAATCGTATGTCGTGCAATCGGGCGACAGCATCTGGCGCATCGCCCACCGCTTCAAGATCAGCCAGGACGATCTCATGCGCGCCAATGGCATCAGCGATGCCCGCAAAATGAAAACCGGCATGAAATTGGTCATCCCGCAAGCACCCAGCACCAAGCAGCAAGCACCGAGCTCAGATAACTGATAACTGACTACTTGCCACCCCCCCCCATGACCCGCCATTGCTCCATCATTCTCTGTGCTGCGGTTGCCGCACTGGTGGCGCTTGGCCTGATCATGCTGACGAGTACGGGCGCATGGGTGAAGGGATTCGGGCCCTATCATTTCCTGCAACATCAGTCGTTCGCGGTGATGCTCGGGCTGGTGGCTGCGTTTTTTGCCGCGAAATTCCCACTGGAGTTATTACGGAAATTCACTCCTTGGTTATTCCTCGGCGCTTGTTTCTTGCTCGCTCTTTGCTTCGTGCCGGGCATCGCGGAGTCTCAGTATGGTGCAAGCCGCTGGATCAAAATCCCGCTGATCTCACAGTTCCAGCCCTCGGAGGCGTCAAAAATCGTGATCGTGCTGGCACTAGCGGCGTGGTTCGCCCGGTGGCAGACGGAAATCCACACCTTCTGGCGTGGCTTTGTCATTCCGGGATGTATCGCAGGCCTTCCCATCCTGCTGATCGCCTGCGAGACCGATGTCGGCACCGCCCTCTCACTCTCGGTGGCCGTCGGGGCGATTCTTTTCTGTGTGGGAACCCGCCTGATTTACACGCTGCCGACCGCCATGCTGGTGATCTCCGGGGCCAGTTGGTATATCTATCACGATCCGAACCGCTGGGCCCGCATCGTGGCGTGGTGTGATTTGGACAACCCGATCTATCAACTGGGTTTCGGCATGCAGCAGTGGCGTGCGTTGCTCGCCTTGGGCAACGGCGGTCCGTGGGGTGTGGGCCTCGGCAATGGCGTCGAAAAATTCGGCACACTGACCTTTGCCCACATTGATTTCATCTTCCCGGTTGTGGGTGAGGAACTCGGTTTGCCGGTCACGCTCGGCGTGGTTCTCTGTTATGTCATGATCGCCCTTGCCGGCTGCGGCATCGCTCTCCAGGCCCACAGCGTCTTCAACCGCTGCGTCGCCCTCGGCTTGACCTGCGTGATCGTCGTTCCCGCCATGGTCAACATCGGCGTGACCACCGCCCTGCTTCCCAACGACGGCTTGCCGCTGCCTTTTGTCAGCTACGGCGGCACCAGCCTCGTGTTCAGTCTGGCGGCCGTCGGCATGCTGATGGGCATCCACCGCCGCTCTCACGCGCAGGTCATCCAGGATTTCCCGCTGTCACGCCAGACGCGCTTTGCGGTCCGCTTGTGAACCGTCCTGCGTCCATCTGTTAGCCAGTATGAAGTCACCCGCCTTGCGTTACATGCGTACGTGAGAAGCATTCCGATGCTGTCATTTTTCCGCGACGTTCACCTTGACGAGATTCTCGTCGTGTTTGAGCTTGAGCAAGAGCAGGCCGTCGGCATTCGGTTTCCACCCCTCCTGGACGGTGTCGAGATTGTCGGTCCGGGCAAGAACACTGCCGGCTTTCCGTACCTCGCTGTTAGGTCCAAGGCCGGCGATCGTCGCATAACTGGTTTCACCGGCGGGGTATTCCAGTTCAAATGAAACGCCGCGGCCCTGACCGGCCAACGCCGCGGATTTGAGAATGGCGGCAGTGCTTACATGGATGCGTTTGCCGTCTGCCTGCAATACTTTGGTATTGACCTCGACACCCAGCCCGCGCATCAGAAAGATGCACTTCATAATCAGTTCCGGCTCCCACGCCGGGCCTCCGGCGACGCCCTTTTT
>JAPLUJ010000114.1 GCA_026397695.1 Verrucomicrobiota bacterium
GTTTCTCTGGCAGGAAGGCCATACCGCCCACGAAACGGGCGAGGAAGCCATCCAGGAAACCCGCATGATCCACCGACTCTACGAGGAATTCCTCCGCGATCACCTCGCCATCCCGGTGATCCCCGGCGAGAAAACCGCCCACGAACGCTTCCCCGGCGCGGACATGACTCTAACAGTAGAGGCCATGGTGCAGGACCGCAAAGCCATCCAGGCCGGCACCTCGCATTACCTCGGCCAGAATTTCTCCAAAGCCCAGAACATCTGCTTCGCCGGCCGCGACGGTCAGATCCAGCACGCCCACACCACCTCGTGGGGTGTTTCCACCCGTTTGATCGGCACGCTCATCATGGCGCACGCCGATGATGACGGCTTGGTGCTGCCGCCACGCGTGGCCACCCAACAGATCGTCATCCTGCCGATCACTCCCAAAGACGACTCGCGCGCGGCGGTCATCGCGGCCTGCCATGCCCTGGCGGAAACCCTCCGCCACCATCTGTATCAGGGTGATCCCCTGCGCGTCCATGTCGATACCCGCGACCTCAGCGGCGGTGTCAAAAAATGGGAGTGGATCAAAAAAGGCGTGCCCCTCCGCATCGAGATCGGCCCGCGGGATATCGAGACCCGCAAGATCTGTGTTCAGCGCCGCGACCAGGCGGTGTCCACCAAGGAGTTTCCAGACAAGGAGGACTTCATCCGCCGTGCCTCGGAAATCCTCGATGAGATCCATCAGAATCTGCTCGAGCGCGCCACCGTTTTCCGCGACTCCAACATCACCCCGTGTGCCACCCTCGACGCGTTCCACGCCCACTGGGCGCAGGACAACCCCGTCTGGCTCCACACCGCCTGGGCCGGCACCCCGGAACAGGAAGTAGAACTCTCCAAGCAACACAAAATCACCATCCGTTGCATCCCGGTGGACGCCGCGTCCGTGCCTCTAACATTGCAGACCGGCGGCGCGTGTTTTCTAACGGGAGAGGACACCGCCACCCGCGTCCTGTGGGGGCGGAGTTATTAGTCGGGTTTGCGGCCTGCATGATGCGGGATGGGATCATCGCCGCAGGATTTTGCGCAGGAATTCAGCGTCGGAAAACCTCGCGTTGGTGCCTTGGCGCACGATCACCAGATCGAGCGACGGGATCACGAACAAACGTTGATAGCCCGAACCCACAACGGCCACCAGATCGGTCGGGGCACTGCGGCAGATACAGCGGCCGTGCCAGTCTTGTTGCTGCCATTTTTTTTCCAACAGGTTTTCGATATCGGTCTCACGGGCGCTCTTGTTAGCGGCGCCGTGGTTCATCCAGAAGCCGAGGCCGAACAGCGGATTGACGCGGGTGCCCTCAAAACATTGCGCGAACCACTGCTCCTGCACGATCACCCGCCGCCCGTATGTGCCGCGACCTAACATGAGCAGCCCGAACCGCGACCACTGCCGCGCGGTGAGCCGGAAACCGCTGGCGACCAAGGGCATGCCTTGCGCGTCCGCCCGATGGGGCACGGTGCCAATACCTAACGGATCAAGCACCTTGCGGCGCAGGTAGTCAAACGGTGTCTCGCGGCGGGAGGCGAGCTTGCGGCGCAGCACTTCGCACAGCACCTGCCCGTGACTGGGCCCATAGGTGAAGGCCGTGCCGCGCGGCGCCACCGCCGGCGTGCGCAGCGCCAGAGTATTGCGATCGGCCACCTTGTCGGAATGAAGATGGAATGCCGGATCCAGCCCGTCGGTGAAGTTCATGAGTTCACGCAGGGTGATCTTGCCGCGGCGTGCGTCGCCGCGCCACTCGGGGATCGTGTTGGCCACCGGTTCATCCGGATGTAACAATCCTTCCTGTGCCGCCACCAGCGCCGCCAGCGTGAAAAACGCCTTCGTCCCGCTGTAGATTTGATAGGACATCCGCGTCCCCCCGCCATTCGGATATTCTTCTAACAATGTCTGGCCATGCTGCACCACCAACAACGAACAACCGCGGCGGCTGGCGGAATAATCCGCCGCGTCGCGCAATGCCTGCTCCGTGAGATTGGCCCGGGCGGGCGTCGCGCTAGCCATCACCAGCAGCGGTATGATGCAAAGACTGAGGATCACCGCGACCGTCACAATGGTCTTGCACAGGAACTGCGCCACTTGGCCGGCCAACCATTCCGGCGCATCCCACGGAACACGGTGGCCGGCACCCGGCGCGACGGCGAGCGTGGCGCGGGCCAGTTACGCGCTGCGTTCTGCGGATCGCGCGGGGCGGTGATGCCTAGCATCGGTTGTGCGTCCCAGGCAGCGAGAAACTCCTGCCAGTTGCCGGTGAGAGCCTGGTGAGCCCACGCGGCATCCGCCGTGCGCCGGGTTTCCCGCTCGGCTTCCGCCTCCAATCCAGGATGCGCGGAAACGATGATGGCCGCCTGCCAAGGCGGGTTTTCCTCTAACAACGCATGGAGCGCCAGCCGACCGCCCATCGAGTAGCCGAGCAGCGCCCGCCCGTTGCCGCGCGACTCCTCACCGCCGGCGTCCGCATTGAGCGCCCGGCCG
>JAPLUJ010000626.1 GCA_026397695.1 Verrucomicrobiota bacterium
AGGCAATCCGCGAGGCGATGCGCAAAGGCTACATTACCTCACGCGACGAGTTGTTCATCACCGCCAAGCTGTGGAACGGGCACATGAGCAAGCAGGATGTCGAACCTGCGCTCAACCATACCCTGCAAGCGCTGGGCGTGGAAAAGGTCGACATGTATCTCAACCACTGGCCTTGGCCCAACGTGCACACCCCCGGCTGCGCCGGCGACCACCGCAATCCCGATGCGGTGCCCTACATTCATGAATGTTTCATGGAAACATGGGGTGAGATCGTGCGGCTGAAGAAAGCCGGCAAGATCGTGGACATCGGCACCTCCAACCACACCGAAGCGGATTTGCAGTTGCTGTTGCGGGACACTGACAGTTTCTCGCGGCCGGTGGTCAATCAGATGGAGATGCATCCGTTGTTCCAGCAGACCGGGCTGCGCTGCTACATGGAAAGCCAGGGCATTGTGTGCACCGGCTACATGTCGCTCGGCTCACCTAACCGGCCAGGACGCGATCGCTTCAAGGAGCACCGCGCCGACATGGCCGACCCGCTCATCCAGTCGATCGCCGCGCAAAATGCCATGTCCCCCGCCAAAGTCTGCCTCAACTGGGCCTATCAGCGCGCAAACAAATCCGGCGGCTATGTGGCCATGGCGACGCGCACCGACTGGATTGTGGACAACCTCAGCGCTGCCACCAAGGATTTCCTAACGCCCGATCAGATGCTGGCGATCTCGGGTGACGGCACGCCCGAGCATCCCGGGATTGACGCCAACAACAGGCTCATCTGGGGGCAGGTGTTCCTGTGGCCGGAAGCCCTGGGTGATTGGCGGGTGCTGTGGAATGACAGCCAGGTATTTGAGACAAAAACAGGTTACGCCAAGTACAAGAAGTCGTTCCAGGACCACTATCAGGTCTGGCAGGAAACCGCAGTCTGCGTACCCCACTAACCGTCACTCCAATGCAAGAAATCGGAATTGTCAACAGGGAGCTGGCCAGGGTGCTTGCGGCGCAGGGTCACGGGGATTTATTGATGGTGGTGGACGCGGGGTTCGCCATTCCCAAGGGTGCCGATGTGGTGGATATTTCCCTGAGCGAAAACAGCCCGATGCTCATTGATACGTTACGGGAATTGAAAAAGTTTTTTTCGGTTGAAAAACTGATATTTGCCAACGACACCAAGGATGTCAGTCCGACCTTGTTTGACCATGTCATCCAGTTGTTTGGTGAGGACGTCGCTGTGGAGTTGGTCAGCCATACCCATATCAAGGAAATGAGCAAGACGGTCAAGGCGGTGATCCGCACCGGCGATTTCACCGCCTATGCCAACGTGATCCTGGTTTCCGGCGCCGGCCCCCGCTGGTTCTGTGAAAAGTGATTTCTAACAATAAGGCCCAACGCGTATCCATTAGATAACATATGAAACAGGCAATCATGCCCGCGCCCGGGATCATCGAATATCGTGATGTTGAGGCCCCCGGAAAATTGGGACCTAACGAAGTCCTGCTCAAAATCCAGCGCATCGGCGTGTGCGGGTCGGACATTCATGTCTTTCACGGCGAACACCCGGCAACCCCCTATCCTGTGGTGCAAGGGCACGAGTATTCGGCGACCATCGCCGCCATTGGCGATGAAGTGACAAGTGCCAAGGTCGGCCAACGGGCCACCGCCAGACCGCAGTTGGTTTGCGGCAAGTGTGGCCCGTGTGTGCGCGGGCAATACAATGCCTGTCAGGAACTCAAGGTGCAGGGATTTCAAGCGCCCGGCGTGGCCCAGGAGTATTTCGTAGTGCCGACCGATCGCTTGGTGGTGTTTCCTGATTCGATGAGCTTTGAACACGGTGCCATGATTGAACCGGCCGCCGTCGGCGCCCACTCGACCGCCCGTGCATCCAACTTGAAAGGCAAAAATGTCGTAGTCTCAGGTGCCGGCACCATCGGCAATCTGGTGGCGCAATTTGCCATCCAACGTGGTGCCAACAAGGTGCTCATCACCGATGTGATGGATTTCAAACTGCAAAAAGCCAGGGAATGCGGCATCGAGCATACCTTGAATGTTCTAACAACCCAATTCAAGGAAGGCGCCCAGGCGGTTTTCGGCAGCGAGGGATTCCAAGTCGGCTTTGAAGCCGCCGGGGTCCAA
>JAPLUJ010000123.1 GCA_026397695.1 Verrucomicrobiota bacterium
TCCGGGCAGGGTGAGGATCACGATGACCAGCAGCGTTGCCGGTTTTCCGAGCATGGGTGTTAGAAACCATGCGCCCGGCAGGAAAAGCATCAGGGCAATGGGTACCAGGCTGCGCCGGAGATTGTCGAATATCTTCCAAAGTGACAGACCGGTTAGCGGATTGGCGACGCGCCGGAGTACGGTGTCGGGCACCCGCGGCAGCAGCCATTGGATGATCTGCCAGTCACCGCGCATCCAGCGGTGGCGCCGGTCAATGTCCACGTTGTAGCGTGACGGATATTCCTCGTAGAATTCCACGTCGCTGACGAGCGCGGAGCGGGCATGACAGGCTTCCAACAAATCGTGGCTGAGCACGGTATTTTCCGGGCATCGCCCGCGCATGGCGCGCTGGAAGGCATCCACGTCATAGATGCCCTTGCCGATGAACGAGCCTTCACGGAACAGGTCCTGATAGACATCGGACACCGCGCGGGTGTAGGGGTCGATGCCCGCGTCGCCGGCAAACAGCCGCACGAACCACGAGCGCCGGGCGCTGGGCAGGCTCGCCCCGACGCGCGGTTGCAGGATGCCATAACCGCCGGTCACAATCCCGCGCGGGTCATCGAACACCGGATGGTTCAACGGATGGGCCATGGTGCCGACGAGCCGCCGGGCGGCATCGCGCGGCAACTGGGTGTCGGTGTCGAGCGTGATGACGTACTTGATGGCCGGCAAAACGGCCGTCGCCCCGACGCACGTGGAAAACGCCTGGGGGGAACCGCCGCGGAGAAGGGCGTTGAATTCCATGAGTTTTCCCCGCTTGCGCTCGTAACCCATCCACCGGCCCTCGCCGGCGTTCCAGCGCCGCGGGCGATGAAACAGGACGGTTGAGCATTTCCACGCCGGTTTGCACCCGCCGCAGCAGCTCCTGGTCGCCGGGCAGGTGCTCGGCATCGGCGTCCCGATAGTCCGTTAGAAGAGCGAAATGCAGGTGTTCATCCCGGTTGGCGAGATAGTGGATTTCGAGGGATTCTATCAGGCGGTCGATACCCTCGGCGTGGGTGAGCATGGTGGGCACGACCACCATCGTGCGGCAATCCGGCGCGATGCCGGAGGAATAATCGAGGCGCGGGAGCAGGCAGGGTTTGACCAGCAGGGTGGACAGCCAGTTGAGCAAGGCCACCGCCAGTTGGCTGGCACCCGGGACAAACACCAGGGATAACAAAACGAGCATCCGTCCCTGCGTGCCGAGCGCCAGGGCCAGATGCACGAAGCCGCAGGTGACGAGCAGGGTCACCAGCGCGATGCCGCCCACATAAAATGCCAGCGGAAAGCGCTGGATGGCGCGCTCGACGCGGGTCGGCAAGGACCACCGCACTTCCGCCCGGCGCTCTAACATTTTCAACCCCCTGTCGATCAGATAGAACCCGACATGTGCGCTGCGGTCCGCGCGACCCATGCGGCGGGCGGCGTCGGCGGCCAATTGCACCGTCATTTGAGCCACCTCGGCTTCCGTCAGGCGGCTGTGGCGGGCGACGGCCTCGACCACGTGGCGGTAGCGGTCGCGGGTGGCGAAGTCCATGGCGGAGTAATGGTCCGAGGGGTCGGAGCGCAAGGTGGACTCGACCAGACTGAGGCGCTCAGGAAACGCAGGCTGGCAATACTGTGGCTCACCGAAACCTGGTCGGCGGCCTGGCTCTGGCTTTCCAGATCGACCAACCGTTCGATGGACAGTCCTTGTTCGGTGAGCCGGTGTTCGAGCCACGAGCGTGCGAGATGCAGGACCGGGCTGTGGCGGGACAAAAGTTGACAGAATTCCGCGACAAACGCACTGGTGAGGGGGATGTCGGACCGCGCCATGTCCGCCACCACCACTACGAGTTGGGACGGGTTGTTTTCCGCCATGTCCTGCAACCGGTTCACCCACAGGTCCGCGAGGTCGCGGTCCTCCCGCGCGATGGTCAGGCGGGTGATGATGCGCTGCAGGTTTTCGATCAGGCCCAGCCGCAGCATGATAGGCACGGCCCATAACTCGCCGAGCTTGAGGGAACTCACCTTCTGATAGGAGGCCACGAAGGAAACCAGCGGCTCGCCGTCGATTTGCGCGTCCACATGCGCGATCAATTCGAGCACGATGTCATAGACCCGCGGCAGTCCGGCGGACGGGCCGGTGAGCAGACGCGGCAGTTCCCGGCTGTAGCTGCGGGGCAAATGGCGCCTGGCCATTTGGATCTGTTCTTCTATCAGGTAGAAATTATCCAGCAGCCATTCGGCGGCGGCGGTGATGCGCCGGTTCGGATTGGCCGTCCGTGTCGCACGAGTGAACGTTTGTATGATCCGTTCGTTTTCGGCCAACTGGGCCAGCAGGCTGTTAGGTCTGCAGCCACTGGCGGTCTGATGGCCTAGGGCGAGCGCGCGGGCATGGAGCGCGAGTTGTTCGACGCTGAACAAGTCCGCCCGCAACGGGGGGTCGCTGGCGTGCGGGTGGGCCTGCCTTGCCTTCCATGATTGCCAGCGTAACGAGAAATTCTGCATCGGTTTCTAACATGATTGCGGCATGTGGACGGTTGGACCGGATTTTCACAGGAGCATCAGCACCAGCAGAATGACCGGCAGCAGTCCGGGGCCGCCGCTGCGCACGCATCCCCGGCTCCGGTAGCCGGGATGACCCGGGATTGCGCCGATCAACTTGAGGAGGGGCACCACCAGCAAATCCGGTCCGATCATGGATTCATGGATGGATTACTTGTTTTCGGCATCCAGCTTGGCCTTGGCGGCGGCCGCTTCGGCGTCGGCTTTCTTCTTGTCGGCATCGAGCTGCGCCTGGATGGAGTCCTTGTTGGCCTCTATTTGCGCCTTGTCGATCTTGGCGTTGGCGTCCGTTTGGGCGGTTGCCTTTTTGGCGGCGGTGTTCACTTCGTCCTTGCGGATGTTGATCGCTTCCTTGGTGGCTTCCTTGTGGTCATCGATCGCGGTTTTCTGTTTGTCGCAGCCGACGGAGAGGCCTGCGGCCAATGCGAGGATGACGAGATTCAGGTGCTTCCGGCTGCCTTTGATTTGGGGTGATTTCATCTTGATATGTTTCTGTTTTGTTGGTTCTGATTGGTTCTCATTCGCCGTCAATTTGGGCGGCGAATGGATTTCCACCTTGAGTGGATTCGAGGCATAGTAGGTGATGGTGGCGAAAACGTCCATGGGGTGAAACCCTGCCATCCGGGGATCACTCGCGAATGCAAGCGCAGCGGTTGCGGGTGGCGAAAAGATAACCCATGACGACCCCGATCCCGACGCCAATGGCGACTGTCTGATAGAGATTCTTGTGCGCCGCCAGGTCCGCCGCTTTGGTGCCCTCGAGCGCCTTGTCGAGCACGAGATCGCAGAATTCCCTGCCGCGGCCCAGCATGCATGAAAGGCGTTTGCGGGCATCCCCGATTTGATCGCCGGCCATGTCGGCGGTGGCGGCGATCAGGGTGCCGGCATCGTGCACCAGTTGATTCAGATCTTGTTCTATGGCCTGAGTTGGTTTGTTCAATCGTTGGTTCATGGTATGCTTGTTTTCTGTGGTTGAGTTCATAGGGGTATGTTGGAGCAAGGAGCACCCATCAGGCAGCGGGTCACCGGGCGGGAGGTTGCCCGTGGTGCGGATAGCGATGCCGTATGTGTCTTCCTGCGCGAATTCCAAGTGAAGCCTAGGCGGGGAAGGCGGCGGGTGCCATGGGGTGAGTGCGGGCGGACCAAGGTTACCCCTCATGGCGGCAAGGTATGTCCTAGTTGTCCACGAAGGGCGGACCGTTAGGATATACTCATGAAAATGAGTTCAATACAGAGAAGTCAATTCCGGCGGGCGTCATTGCTTGCATTCGCCTTGATGCTCGCCCTTCCCGCCGCCTGCGGTGAAACCTTGGGGAAGGCCCGTTTCAGTTGGGATGCCGTTGCCGACCCGATTGTCAGCGGCTACAAGGTTCACTGGGGAACCGCGAGCGGTGTTTACACCCACAGCTTCGACGCGGGAAACGTGACGGAAGTGATCATCAGCGCATTTTCTCAAGGCGTCGAATACTTCGCGGCCGGCACTGCCTATAGCGATACCGGTGAGGAAAGCGATTATTCCACGGAACTTTCCTTCATCTACGATGCCGCCGACCGGTTGGTCCTCCTGGAGGCCGAGAACGGAATGCTCACGTCCCCCATGCAGGTCTTCAGCGACGCTTCAACCACCTGGGTTGCGGCGTCCCCGCCCGATTCCGCCGCCGCTACCACCCTGAATTTCGCAACCTCGTATTCTGCGAACTACTACGTCTGGTGCCGGGTATTGGCACCATCCGCCACCAGTGATTCGTTTGCTGTGACCGTCGATCATGAACCGGAATTGGTTTATCATGTCTATGGCGAGTCCTCACCGCCTGCGACGGCCTATCAGTCCGATTGGACATGGAGTAGGATCCAGATTTCACCCGGAACCGCACGCGCTTTTGCTCTGGAGGGTGGTTCCCACAGCATCCGGTTCCGTTATCTCGAAAACGCGCTGCTCGACCGGGTCGTCATCGTCAGCAATCCTGATTTCGTCCCCACCGACGCCTTGCCTGATAGCGGTGACTATGTGGGAATCATCGATCAGCCGCAAGACAGCAGCGTCACCATAGGCGGCTCAGTGACCCTCGCAGCAACGATTGTCGCCACCGGGCAAGTCAACTTCCAATGGTTTCACGATGGGATATCTGTTCCAACCGCGAACCAGACCTCGCTCACCCTGACCAATGTGCAAGAAGCCAATGGCGGCACATACACGCTCTCCGCTTGTAGCAATACGACGAGCGTATCCACACGCTCCGCCACCTTGAGTATTGAGCCTCCTCCCTTCCGTGTCCGCAAATTGAGCATCGCCGGGGCGGGGCAGATAACTTTTGAAATCGAGGGTGCCTTGGGCACCGAGATCGGAGTTTACG
>JAPLUJ010000159.1:0-1558 GCA_026397695.1 Verrucomicrobiota bacterium
AATCACCGAGGAAAACTCAGTCTCCATCCATGTGCGGCGCGGCGATTTCATCCATTACAAAAACTTCGCTGTCTGCACTCCCGCATACTATGACCGGGCCGTGGCTCACGCGAAAGATCGCCTTGCCTCGCCAACCTTCTGGATCTTCTCGGACGACATCCCATGGTGTCGCACCCACTTCCGTGGCTCCGAATTCCACTTTGTCGATCTTCCGGAATCCCGCACTAACCCTCTCAATGACATGCGCCTCATGTCCCTCGCGTCACACCATGTCATCGCCAACAGCAGCTACTCATGGTGGGCCGCATGGTTGCACTGGCAACCCCAAAAAATTGTCATCGTTCCCCATGCGTGGTATCTGGGTACAGGCAAAATCCCGATCGAGGAAAAAATCGAGAACGGCTGGCTCATCCTCAATACCGGGATTGACAACCCATAACACCTGTCTCGTTAGATATGCCGACTTGAGCCATGAAAATCACCTTCAACGGGGATTTCGTCCTGTCGTCAACGCCACCTTCCGCCTTGGCGGCAATGTGTGGTTCACCCGTTAGTGCCCTGACGACCTGTCAGCTTCATTCTATTCCATGAACCTGTCCGCAGACCGAAAATTACAAGTGCTGCAGCTCCGCAATTCATTTCTGCGGATCTTCCCGTGCTTCGCTGAAATCGGCGAGACCCTGCAATTGCTCCGTCGTGTCAATAGACTGCGCGCGGAGGGCTGGGTGGGGCCACCGCCCTACCTGATCAAACGTGCCATGCTCAAAGCCGAAGCTCTGCGCATCGGAGCCAACACATTCATCGAAACCGGAACCTACATGGGTGACACCCTGTGGTTCATGCGCAATACCTGCAAAAACCTCATTTCAGTCGAGGTTCAACCCAAACTGGCTGAGATCGCCAGATCCCGCTTCCGCAACATCCCTCAGGTGGAGATTGTCACAGGTGACTCCGCTGTGGAATTGAAACGGGTGGTGGGCACGATCCAGGGTCCATGCCTATTCTGGCTCGATGGACACTACTCCGCCGGCATGACCGGACGCGGATTGAAGGATTGTCCTATCCATGAGGAATTGACGGCGATTGCCCAGGGAAGCCAATATGCCTTCAGCATCCTGATAGACGACGCCCGCTGCTTTGGAACAGACCCCGCATATCCCTCAATGGAGGAAATGAAAAACACCTCCACAAGGATATTCCCAGCCCACGCCTTCGAGGTATGGAATGATGTCATTCACATCAAGCTGCCCTCAGCTTGACCACCGGCTTCATCACATGATCCTAAAAACAAGCTTGAATCCAACACACCATTGCCCGTTCGCGTCATTTCGCGATTTTCGCGGTTCAAAGAACCACTGAATGATTCAACCGCGAAGCACGCGAAATATCGCGAAACTAATTTGAATAATCGGTGCGCCACGGCCCAGGCTTCGTTGTATCCGATACCGCCACCATGCCAACCCTTGCACAGCAACTCGGAGAAACCGCCCCGGTTTCCTTTCTTGTTAGAAAGGCCAGACGCCTTGGCATTGCGGGGCTGGACCACGCCATCGAAGTG
>JAPLUJ010000159.1:1609-4296 GCA_026397695.1 Verrucomicrobiota bacterium
GATTCCCGATCCTGGCTTGAATCGATTATCCGATGACGAACTGACCATCCTGCTGATCTTGGGCGAAAACGCCTATCATCCTACGGCGATTCGCTGTGCCGCACAACTCGCCCGTTCCTCCCGCATTGATCCGCATCGCCTCGCGGCGCTCGCCGTTCAGCATAAAGCCGTCCGTGTTCTCACCCACATCTCCCGTGCCGGACTCGCTCACGATCCTGAGGGCCGGAACTTCTGGATCACGGTCCTCTCCAATCTCCCGGCCACACAAGCGGGAAGCGAGCCTGACCTTCCCCACTGGAGTCGCTTCGTTTCCATGCCCGGTATGCAGAAATCCGGCCCTGCCGTCACCCGTTGGTTGACCCCGATCACATGAACCACCCGGAAATCATCCTCAGAACTCTCGACCGTCATTTGACCCAGCCAACCCGCCTGATCCTTTACGGACGCGCCGCGCTGGCACTTGGATTCCCCGTGCCGGAACCGGCATTCGCTGCGACCTTTGACGTGGACGCGATCCTTCCACGAGTTGAGATGGATGCCATTGAGATGGACGACCAATTCTGGATTGCTCTGGAGAGCACCAATCGCGAACTCGAGCCCGGTGGCCTTTACATCACTCATTTGTTCCGTGATGACCAAGTCGTGCTTTCACCATCATGGCTGGAGCATGTGGTGCCGATCCCATTAACCGGGCTGCGGCACTTGTCCATCCTGCGGCCATCCGTCGGCGACCTCGTTCTAACAAAGATGATGAGGGTCGATCCTCAGGACCGGGCCGACATCCTATTCCTGCTGTCTCAAATCCCGTCAGCTTCTTCCTCGATTCCTGCGACCCTTGACGCCGCGATCATTCCTGTCATTCCCGAAATCCAAGCTGCGTTCGATGAAAACAAGCGCTGGATTCTCTCGCTTTTGGCCACTGACAAGCCCGACCCGGCGCCGACCGCATCATGAACCACACGATCTTCCTCGGCACCTACCCGGCCTAACATAAGAGCAAATCGATTACGCATTCTGTATCAATGCTTGCGCCTACCCTTGATCACGTCTTACCTTCTTGGCATTCGTAAAGTGGGTAGGAAGCGCCCACTTATCCTCCAACCGTCATGACAACTTCCATTGAACTCGTCGTCTCAGACAAGCGGCAGGAAATCTTCGCGCTGTGTGCCGGATTATCCGTCCATGAACTCCGCGTCTTTGGCTCGGCTGTGACCGGACGCTTCGACCCTCTGCACAGCGACATCGACATCGTCGTTGACTTTTACGACCCGCAAGCTCCCGGAATCGCCGACCGTTACATGGCCCTCGCCTTGGGTTTGGAAGCCATTTTCCAACGTCCAGTGGATGTGGTCACCAAACAGGCGATGAAAAACCCGGTATTCCGTAGCATCGTGGGAACCACCAGTGAACTGCTCTATGCCGCCTGAAGCCCTTAAACTGCTTGTCGATATCAAGAAGGCTTTGGCAGACATCAAGGACTTTACAGATTTCTTCAGAATGGTCCGTACTCTTGCAAATCGCCTCGGCACCGGCACTCACCTATCTACCCCACTCGCCCCCACTCGCACCGGATATTCTCCCCCACTTGTCACGTTTTGTGGCGATGTCCGGTCTCAACCGCACAGGTCGCGCAAACCGCATGCAGTGGATACGCCCTTAATGCGCTACGTTCCAAAGCTTTACTGAGCAGTTCCTGAGTTGGAATACATTCGGTTAGCCACAAAGAGGCACAGAAACCACAAAAAATGAATACCATCAGGCTTATTGCGTATCTTGCGCATTTTTGCGGCTAAAAAATACTGTAGTGCAAACCAAGAACTCATCAGTAAACGCGCTCTCCGCGCACTTCTCCAATGGATTCCACAAAACTAAAAGCCATTCTCATCGTCGTCATTGCGCTGTTCTTCGCGTTGTATCTGGGCATTGCTGCCGCGACCGCACAGGTCGAAGTCATCGCCTGGGTCGGCGGCGTGCTTTTCCTGATCACCTGCCTCCTTTTAGGCCGCCATATCTGGATTCTCATTCCCGCAACACTCGGCATGCAGGGTGGTTTTAACTTTATTCCCGGATCCCCGGCCACATGGCACATCATGACTGTCGTGGTGGCTGGATTCACCCTGTTGCGGATTGCTTCCCGACAACAGCACCTCCGGTTCCGTTGGACCGGTATGGAAACCGCCATTCTCTTGGTCGCATTGACCATCTGGCAGGCCTATCTACGCAATACAACAGGCCTGAGTATATTAGGGGGCGATGTCTCAGGTGGCAAACCCTATATCATTTATAGTATCGCAATTATCGCGTTCTTCCTGATCAGCACCGACGCAGACCTGCGCACTTGGCGTTGGGCGGCGATAGGGTTCATCCTGCTGACATCAGTGGATGCGATGATCAATATTATTTCCGGCTTCTCTCCGGCTTTTGCTGAAGTGGCGATACGATATTACTCAAATGTAAGCTTTACGGCCTCCCAAGCTGTGAACTATGCCGTGGACGTCAATGAACAACGCATTACGGAATTTGGTGCGCTCGGCGTCCTCTTTGGCACCATGGCCAGCACCTTGTGGAGACCGGTCGCTGCACTGGATTTCCGCAAGCCGTGGCGGGCGGTCATTGCCTTTGGGTCGGTTGCGGCGACGTTGCTCGGCGGCTTCCGGAGCGGTGCCGCGCTCCTGTTCGTCAACTTT
>JAPLUJ010000011.1 GCA_026397695.1 Verrucomicrobiota bacterium
GCGGCTCATCGAACAACTCAGCCAACAGGGCCGGGCCCGCCTCAGCCTGGCCAAGTCCGCCAAGTCCGGCAACACCGCCAAGTCCGCTCCGGCATCCCGTAAGGCGTCCACAACCAAAACACCCCGCAAGCCTTCCTAACCCGATTCCTCAGCTACGCCGACAAGATCTTCGCCCTGCACGAGCAATGGCGCAAGGCACGCGACGCCCGCACCAATCCGCGCATCGCCGCAGCGGTCTTTCCCGCCCTCTGGTTCCTGATGTTCGCCGCCCGGCTGCCCAGCTTCAACTCCCTGCTCCAACTGCGCGCCTCCAAAGCCATCGCCCGCTGGCTGGGCGTGGTCCGGATGCCCAGCGCCAAGGAAATGGCCATCGTCTCGGAAAGCGCCGACCCGGACAGGTTGCGCGACTGCCTTGGCGACATCATGCGCAAGCTGCGGCGCAACAAGGTGCTCACCGCCCGCCATGGACTGATGCTCGCCGCCATCGACGGCCACGAAACCCACTGCAGCTACAAGCGCCGCCATCAAGGCTCCCTTGAGCGCAAGGTCACCGTCGGCGGGCGCGAGGTGATCCAATACTATCACCGCTTCACCGTCTTCCAGCTTATCGGCAAGGACTTCCATATGCCCCTCGACGCCGAACCGGTCCTGCCGGGCGAGGACGAGGTCGCCTCCGCCATGCGGTTGCTGACCCGCGTGCTGGCCAATCATCCGCGCTGTTTCGACGTGCTCACCTGTGACGCCATCTACCTGCGCCCCGCCATGATCGACATGGTTCTGGCTGCGGGCAAACACTTCGTCGCCACCCTCAAGGACAACCAACCCGGGTTGCTCGCCGAGGCGCGGGTGCTGCTGCCCGGCGAGCCGCCGGAACTGCTCGAACTGTGCGACGTTCCAGGCAAATCCGACCGGCGCGCCCAACTGCGCCAGGCCGACGGCTTCACCACCGACACCATCCACACCCCCTTGCGCATCGTCCACTCCCATGAGACGGGCATCCGTCACGAGCGCATCGCCGGAGAGTCCCCCGTATGCCACCGACTGGTATTGGGCCACCACCATGCCCTCCGGCCTGACCGGCGCGGCCGTCGTCCATGAGTTCGGCCACGGCCGCTGGCGCATCGAGAACGAGGGCTTCAACGAACTGGTTACCCATTGGAACTCCGGCCATGTCTTCCATCACAACGCCAACTCCATCCTCGTGCTCTGGCTGGTGATGTTCATCGCTCGTGCGGTCTTCCACTGCTTCCTGCGCAATCTGCAGCCCGTGCTGCGGCTAGCCCACACCGTGATTCATTTCGCCCAACTCATCGGCGCGGACCTCCTCCGGGACCGCTGGTGGCCTCCCCACCCGAGCTAGCTGCCAAACCCATTGCCGACTCCCAGCAGAGTTATAGGGACTTGGGTGCCACCCCCAATGGCGAAATGTCCCCGCATCGCGCACGGCACCGCCAAATCGCACCATACCCGTCCGCAAGCACCCCTGCGAAAATGCCATTCCCTCTAACATCCCTGGCTGTGGCCACCGATCCAAGCAT
>JAPLUJ010000686.1 GCA_026397695.1 Verrucomicrobiota bacterium
TATACCGAAGCGCGGCTCCATCCGTTAGGGTTGGCGATGATGGACGACCTCGACAAGGACACGGTGGACTTCATCCCCAACTACGACGGTTCGCAAACCGAGCCGTCGGTGCTGCCCGCCGCATTCCCTAACTTTCTGGTCAATGGCAGCACCGGCATCGCGGTGGGCATGGCCACCAATCTGGCGTCGCACAATCTCGGCGAAGTGGTCGATGCCATTTGCGCGCAGATTGACAACCCCGAGATCACCCTGCCCGAGTTGATGCATTACATCAAAGGTCCGGACTTCCCGGTGGCCTGCGAAATCCGCGGCATCCGCGGCATCGAGGAATACTTCCGCACTGGGCGCGGCTCGATGCGCATGCGCGGCAAAATGGAGATCGAGGAAAACGCCGCTGGCCGCGCGTTCATCATCATCCGCGAAGTCCCGTATGGCGTGAACCGCGCCACCCTCCAGGAGCGCATCGCCGAACTGGTCAATGAAAAAATCCTCACCGGCATCTCCGGCATGCGCGACCTGTCCGCCGAGGACACCCGCATCGAAATCGAGTTGAAGCGTGATGCCCGCCCGCAGGTGGTCATGGCGCAACTCTTCAAGCTCACCTCGATGGAGACGTCGTTCAGCGTGAACATGCTGGCGATCCACAAGAACCGCCCGAAACAGTTCTCCCTCAAGGAAGCCATCGACGCTTATATCGAACACCGCCGCGAGGTGGTCATCCGGCGGACGCGCTGGCTGTTAGGAAAGGCGGAGGAACGCGCGGAGCTGCTCGAAGCCTTCCTGCTGGCGCTCGGACATCTGGATGATTTCATCAGGATCATCCGCTCCTCGAAAAACCGCGATGAAGCCCGCGAACGCCTCGCCGCCTATCAGTTTCCGCTGGCCACCGCCGAAGCACTCGGCATTCTGATCCGCGCGCAGGCATCTATTTCCGGGGACACCTATATCTTCAGCGAGCGCCAGGTGAATGCCATCCTCGAGCTCCGGCTCTATCAACTAACCGGCATGGAGCGCGACAAGGTGAAAGCCGAATACGATGCGGTGCTGGTCGATATCAAGGATTTGTTGGACATCCTTGCGCGTGAGGAACGGGTGCTGATCCTCATCAAGGACGAGTTGCGGGCGATCAAGGACAAGTTCGCCACGCCGCGCAAATGCACGATTGTCGCCGAAGTGGGCGAAGTCGCCATGGAAGACCTCATCGCCAATGACGCGATGATTGTCACGCTTTCACACCGCGGCAATATCAAGCGCACGCCCGCCACTGAATACCGGGTCCAGGGACGCGGCGGGAAAGGTCTCAAAGGCATGGAAACGCGGACCACCGGCAAGAACGAACCGGACGATTTCATCGAGCATCTGTTCAGTGTCCAAGCGCACGATTACCTTTTGTTTTTCACCAACACCGGCCGCATGTATGTGGAACGGGTGTATGAACTCCCGGAAGGATCGCGCACCGCGATGGGCCGCAGCATCCAGAATGTGCTCAACCTCAAACCCGAAGAAAAAATCGCCGCGCTGCTGCGCCTCGAGCGCACCGTGGACGACAACGGCAATGACATCACCTTCCGCGCGGAGGCGGGCTTCGTGTTCTTCGCCACCCGCAGTGGCAAGGTCAAGAAAACCGCTCTCAATGAGTTCCGCAACTACCGCAAGGACGGCCTCATCGCCATCAACCTTGAGGAAAACAACGAGCTGATAGGTGTGCGCCTCACGTCGGGCTCCGATGAAATCATCCTGGTCACCCATGAGGGCATGAGTCTGCGCTTCCACGAGGACGACACCCGCCCGCTCGGCCGTAGTACCGCCGGCATGATGGGAATCCGTCCGGTCAAAGGGGATTTTGTCATCGGTCTGGCGCTCGTCACCCAGGGTTCCACCTTGTTAGTTGCTGCGGAAAACGGCATCGGCAAGCGCACTACCTTCGAGGACTACCGCAAACAAACCCGCGGCGGCAAAGGCATCATCACCATGAAGGTCACGGACAGAACCGGACCTGTGGTCGGCGCGGTCACCGTGACGCCCGAGGACGAACTCATGCTGATGACCTCCAGCGGCCAAAGCATCCGGATCCGCGCGGCCGAAGTCCGCGCTACCGGCCGCAACGCGCAAGGCGTCAAACTTCTCACCCTCAAGGATGGGGAAAAACTCCAGGATATTTCCATTGTCATCCCGGATGGTGAGGATGCCGAAGCCGCGCTGGCTGCAGCCGACGAGGACGAATCCCGGGATGAGTTATCTAACGAAAATGCGGACGCGCCGTCTAACGCATCGTCCGACGAGCCCAGCGATGAACCCGCCTGAAACGTCGAAAAATGCCCAATCCTTTGCCGCCGCCATCAGGATCTGTGAAATTCATCGGCGAATACCGCGACCCTGCTGCGGCGCATGCCCTTGCTGCGGAAATCGCCCGCATCATCACCCGCCCGTGGACGCTCATGGAGGTTTGCGGCGGACAAACGCATGCGATCCTGCGCTTCGGCATCGACCGTTTGCTGCCGCCCATGCTGCGCTTGATTCATGGCCCCGGTTGTCCGGTGTGCGTGACTCCCGCCGGCCTGATCGACCAGGCGGTTATGCTAACACGCCAGCCGGAGGTGATTTTGTGCTCGTTCGGCGACATGTTGCGGGTGCCCGGGCGGCAGGGCGACTTGTTGCACGCCAAGGCTGCAGGCGGCGACGTGCGGGTGGTCTATTCTCCACTCGATGCGCTGGCCCTCGCCCGCCGCGAACCCACCCGCGAAGTGGTTTTTTTCGCCATCGGCTTTGAAACCACCGCCCCGGCCAACGCGATGGCCGCGCACCAAGCCATGACCGGTGGCGTGAACAACTTCTCACTGTTGGTTTCCCAGGTGTTAGTCGGGCCGGCGATGGACTTCATCCTGCGTTCTCCCGGGTCGGAAGTGCAGGGGTTTCTGGCCGCTGGCCATGCCGCCGCCGTCACCGGCGTGGCGGAGTTGCAAGAACTTAGCCGCCGCCATCGCGTGCCTGTGGTGGTCACCGGATTCGAACCGGTGGATCTGCTAGATGGCATCCTGCGCTGCGTGCGCCAGTTGGAACACGGCCGCGCCGAACTGGAAAACGCCTATGCCCGGGCGGTGCGCCCCGAGGGGAACCTCCCCGCGCTGGCCATGACCCATCGCGTCTTCGAGGTGATCGACCGCGAATGGCGCGGCCTCGGCGTGTTGCCCGCCAGCGGCCTCGGCCTGCGCGAGGAATACGCGCAGTTCGACGCCGCCCGCCGCTTCCATCTCGGCCCCCCCCCCACCGGCGGCGACGAGGAATGCCAGGGCGGACAGGTCATGCTCGGCACCTTGCGCCCCGACCAGTGCCCGGCCTTTGGCACCCGCTGCCGCCCGGAACATCCGTTAGGTGCACCAATGGTGTCCTCCGAAGGCGCCTGTGCCGCCTACTTCCGCTTCCGCAGCCCGCCCGCCGCCAGTTGAACTCATGACCCATAACTCTATGAATTCTTTCACAGGGTTTCGGCCCAATGCAGGACGGCTTCACCTATCAGGTGGGCTACTTCGCGGTGCGGGATGCGGGCGGTGTTGACCACGAGATCGTATTGGAGGATGTCGTCGATGTCCGCGTGAAAGTAATTTTTGAGATACCGTTGGCGGCCGCGGTCCTGTTTGCGGATGAACTCGCGTGCGGCTTTGTCGTCGAGTTGGTTACGGGCCATGACCTGTTGGACGCGATGTTCCAGTGGTGCGACGAGGCGGACATGGAACACGTTCTGCATGCGCCGGGTGATGATATTGGCGGCGCGGCCGACCAGGATGACATGGCCGAGTTCCGCCAGATGCAGAATTGTTTCGATGGTCTGTTGCAGCAGCGTTCTGGAGGGTGGGTGCAGGCCGAGCATTTCCTCCACCGCATCGTGGATGGCCGAGACGCGGTCCTCCGGCATGAACTTGGCGATTTCCTTCGGGAGCTTGTGCTCCTCCAGGACTTTTTCGGCGAGATTCTTGTCAAAAACCATCCACTGACACGGGGTGGGGGCGCGTTCTTGCAGGTACTCTGCCAGTTCCCCGGCGATGGCCATGGCGCCGGAACCGATTTGGCGTGAGATCGTCACGGCTGGCCGGGGCTTGCTGCCAGCGAACTGCCGCCGGGTCTCAGGATTCAACTGGCAATTGATGAACGTATGATACGTGTCCACGTTGGTTCCGATATTCATAATGATTCCTTTCTCGATGAAGGTTCAACTTATCACCAGTCCGACGATGGACTCTACCCCAAGGCGGCGGCCAAGTCAGGCATTTTTTGCGAAATCTCAGAATTCGCAATGTCCCGGGGTCCGGGCAAAGGGGATGACGTCGCGGATGTTGGCCATGCCGGTGACGAACATGAGCAGGCGCTCGAAGCCGAGTCCGAAACCGGCGTGCGGGACGCTGCCAAATTTCCGCAGGTCCACATACCAATTGTAAGCCTCCGCATCGAGGCCGTGCTTGGCGAAGTTGGCCATCAGCACGTCGAGCCGTTCCTCGCGCTGGCTGCCGCCGATGATTTCGCCGATGCCTGGAACCAGCACATCCATGGCTGTGACGGTTAGATCGTCGTCGTTGCGGCGCATGTAGAACGGTTTGATCTCCAGCGGATAGTTGAAAACCGTCACCGGCTTTTTGAAATATTCTTCGGTGAGCCAGCGTTCGTGTTCGGACTGCAGGTTGAGGCCGTAATCCACGGGGTAGGCGAAATCCACCCCGCTGGCCTTGAGCAACGCGACGGCCTGCGTGTAGGTAATCCGCTCGAATGGTCGGCTGGCGACGAATTCGAGGCGCTCATGCAATCCCTTGTCGACGAATTTTTCGAAGATCGCGAGGTCGCCGTCGTGGTGATCCAACATCTCGCGGACGAGGAATTTCACCAGCGTCTCGGCGAGGTCCATGTCGCCGGCGAGGTCGCAGAACGCGACTTCGGGTTCGATCATCCAGAACTCGGCGGCGTGGCGCGAGGTGTTCGAGTTTTCCGCGCGGAAGGTCGGGCCGAAGGTATAGATGTTAGACAGAGCACAGGCGAAGGTCTCGCCCTCGAGCTGGCCGCTGACGGTTAGATAGGCGCGTTTGCCGAAGAAATCGCGGGTGTCCTGGGAGATTTGGTCATCGGGCAGGGTGGTGACGCGGAACATTTCCCCGGCGCCCTCGCAATCGCTGGCGGTGATGATGGGCGTGTGGACGTAGCAGAAATCGCGTTCCTGGAAGAACCGGTGGATGGCATAGGCCATGCGGCTGCGGGTGCGGAACACCGCGCCGTAGAGGTTGGTGCGGGGCCGCAGGTGGGCGATGGTGCGCAGGAACTCGGCGCTGTGGCCTTTTTTCTGCAATGGATAATCGTCGGGTGCCTCGCCTATCAGTTTGATAGATGTGGCCTGCAATTCCCATTGTTGACCCGCAGCGGGTGAGGGGATCAATTTTCCGTGCGCTTCGAGCGCGGCGCCGGTGGTCATTCTAACGATCTCGTGGTAGCCGGGGATGCCGGCGTCGGCGATGATCTGGAGGTTGCCGAGGCAGGAGCCGTCGTTGAGTTCGAGGAACGAGAATGCCTTGGAGTCCCGGCGGGTGCGTATCCAGCCGGCCACCTGTAGGTCAGCGGCGGGTTCGGTGCTGCGGAGAACGTGCTTGATCAGTGAGCGCATGGTTTCTGCACGGATTTATGGGTACCGTCGCAGAGCGGAGGATTGTTAGTGGATTTGCACTGGCACCACCACACGGTTTGTTTTCCGGTCACTTCGTGTTGCACCGGGTGTAGGCCGGTACCCTTGTGGGATCCGTCGCAAAACGGTTGCCCGGCGGAGCGTCCGCAGGCACACCACCAATAGACTCCCGCTGCAACTTCCTGTGCCAGCGGCTTGGTATCACAAACGATTGGTTTTTCAGTCATGGGGATGACTCTAAACCTGATTGCGCATCAGCGCGAGGCGAAAATCGAAAACCCCGCCGATTCCTTACCGGTGGGGACATTGTCGGCCATGGACGGGTTCTTGGGAACTGCGGACACGGGGTATTTCCCGGGTCTCAAATAACGCTGGGCGGGAACGTGAACCATGAATGTCACTGCCAGCCATCCCACGAGGATGACCGACGAACCACTGACAAAAAAGCGGAGCTTCATCTGATGTTACGGAAACGTTAATGATTTCCGCTGGCGGTTTTTGCGATGGATTCCTGCAAGATGCAACTTCAATTATCGGGCTGGCGGATGTTTTTCCGGGAAGGGCAAAAGAAGGTTGTCGGGATCGGTGGCCGTCGCTAGATTGCGGCGGCAACAGCCGAACCGCAGCACTGCGCAAGCGGAGCGGAGAGCGCCAAGGGCACAGGGCCAAAGGCCATGCCGCCACTCCGCAGCCGGCCACACAACCCACCATTCTCATGGGCATTTTCAGCAAACCCCACCTGCACCCTGGTAACCGCCGTGATGACGTGCCGGAAGGCCTCTGGGACAAGTGCCCGGATTGTGGCACAATGATCCATAACCTCGAACTCCAACAGAATCTTCACGTCTGTCCGCACTGCGGCCACCATTTTCTCATGGCTGCCCACGCGCGCATCGGCATGCTCGCCGACGGCGGATCCTTCGAGGAAACGGCGGCGGACCTCGTTTCCGCCAACCCTCTCGGGTTTCATGGGTATGCCGAGAAAATCGCGGTTTTGCAGGAGAAAACCGGGTTGAACGATGCCGTCGTCACGGGCCGCCTCACCCTCGGCGGCCACCGTGCGATGATCGCCGTGATGGATTTCAGGTTTTTCGCCGGCTCGATGGGATCGGTGGTCGGTGAAAAAATCACCCGCGCCATCGAGTTGGCCACTGCCGAAATGCGCGGGGTCATCATCATATCCGCCTCCTCCGGCGCACGGATGCAGGAAGGCATGCTCTCGCTGATGCAAATGGCCAAGACCTGCGGGGCTCTGGCGCGGCTTGCCGCAGCGCGGCTGCCCTACATTTCCCTGTTCACCCATCCCACCACCGGCGGCGTGACGGCGGCATTCGCCACCCTCGGCGACGTCAACCTCGCCGAGCCCAAGTGCATGATAGGATTCGCCGGCCCGCGGGTCATCAAGGAAACGACCCATCAAAATCTGCCGGCCGGTTTCCAGACGGCGGAGTTCATGTTAGAGCATGGCTTGATCGATGCCATCGTGCCCCGTTCGATGCAGCGGGAGCGGCTGGCCAGCTTGTTAGGTTACATGCTGCCGCAGTGACCCTCAGTTCCCCGTGTGCTCACCCTTCGCCCGGCGGGGTGACCACCACGACGCGCTCCACGCCGCATTTCGAGAATTCCTCCCAGTAGCGTTTTTCCCAGGCGGTGGTGCGGGCGCGGCGGTCTTCCTCGCTGAGTTTTTCCCAGGCGGCGAAGCCGATGGCGCGGGCGAGGTCGCGGTCGGCCATGCGCACCGCCAGTTCGTCCCAGAAACTCTCGTTACGGAATTCATCGTAGCATTCGTGGTAAAACAAGCGCTCCTCCATCTCCTGCTTCACCCGGAACCGCTGGCTCTCCTCGTCAAACTCAATCCAATCCCCGAGCCCGGAATGGCCGGCCTTTTCCAAGATCTTGCTCTCCAATTCCTCGAAGGCCGCCAGCCGTTCGCTGGCGGATTCCTTCTGGTTCCATGACGCGACATTGGCCGCAAGGCTCACCATTTCCACCAATGTGGCAAGTTCCTGATCTGACAAGCGCAAGTGCATTCGTGCCCGCATCCAACCATCTCCACGACCAACCCGCAAGTCTGCAACTGTGGTCGGGTTGGCACCCGGGTGCATGACAAAAAAATCAAGGAGGGGCGATCTCCTGAATCGCCCTCGCCCATGGGATGCCAATGGTGGGTGGTTGACCTCAGCCCATTGGCACTTCATGGGCAACGGCGGATCGGAGTTCCGGTGAAATGGTTCCTCCGAGATTCTGCAATCTGCAATCTGCAATCCGCGTTCCCCTATTCCCGATCTACAAGCTCCCCGCGACTTGGTACTTGGAAAACCGGCTGCCAGCGGCTATCCACAGTGCCATGCACGACGCACGCATCGACGCCCTCGCCCGCCAACTGGTCCGTTATTCCACCTCGCTCAAGAAGGGCGAAAAGGTTCTTCTGGATCTTTATGACGCCCCGGAAGCCATCGGCCTCGCCTTGATCCGCGAGGTGCGGGCCAAGGGAGCACTGCCGTTTTTGCGCATCCACCAGGCCGGCCTGACCCGCGAAATGCTGCGCGGCGCGGACGCCGAACAATACACGATTCTCGCCCAGCACCTGCTGACGGAAATGAATAGCATGGACGCCTATATCACCATCCGCGGCAGCCATAACATCGCCGAAACCTCCGACGTCCCGGCGGGAAAAATGAAACTCGCGATGAAACACCTGCGCCCGGTAACCGATTACCGGGTGAAAAAGACCAAGTGGTGCGTGCTGCGCTGGCCAACTCCCGCGATGGCGCAACAGGCGGGCATGAGCACCGAGGCGTTCGAGGATTTCTATTTCAGGGTTTGCCTGCTCGATTACAAGGCGCTCATCCCGGCGATGGCCGCCCTCAAGAAACTCATGGATCAAACGGACCGGGTGGAAATCACCGGCCCTGGCATCGACCTGCGCTTCTCGATCAAGGACATTCCGGCGGTGTTCTCCGGCGGAAATTTCAACATCCCTGACGGCGAGGTTTTCACATCACCCGTCCGCGATTCGGTGGAAGGTTGCATCACCTACAATGCCCCGTCTATCTATCAGGGAATCCCGTTCGACGGCATCCGCCTGGAATTCGCCAAGGGCAAAATCATCAAGGCCGAGGCCGGCGCGAAAACCCGCCAGATTAACAAAATCCTCGATAGCGATGAAGGCGCGCGTTACATCGGCGAATTCGCCCTCGGCTTCAACCCGGAGATCCGCGAGCCGATGCGCGACATTCTGTTTGATGAGAAAATCGCCGGGTCATTCCACTTCACCCCCGGCCAGGCCTACGAGGAGGCGGACAACGGCAACCGCTCGCAAGTCCACTGGGACATGGTGTGCATCCAACGCACGGACTACGGCGGCGGCACCATCCGCTTCGACGGGAAAATCATCCGCCAAGACGGCATCTTCCTGCCCAAGGCCCTCGCCAAACTCAACGGCTGAACGCGGCGGTGTCGGGTATCCGTTAGACACATCTCATGCAAACCGCGTCATGCAAATCGTCCATTGCAGCCACGACCGCCATGCCGCGCAGATTCTCGAGATCTTCAATGACGCGATTGTAACATCGACCGCGCTCTTCGACTACCAACCGCGCACTGCGGATTTCATGGTCTCGTGGTTCAAGACCAAGGAGGCTAACCGATTTCCGGCCATCGGATTTGAGGACGCCGCCGGCAAACTCCTCGGCTTTGCCAGCTACGGCAGTTTCCGCGCTTGGCCCGCCTACAAGTATTCGGTGGAGCACTCTGTTTATGTTCGCAAAGGTCATCGCCGCCAAGGCATCGGGCGCAGGCTCATGCAGGAGCTCATCACCGCGGCCCAGGCCCAGGATTACCATCTGATGGTTGGCGGAATCGAGGCTGCCAACACGGGCAGCATTGCGCTCCACGCATCTCTGGGGTTCACCCTGGCCGGAACCATTCGTCAAGCGGGCTACAAGTTCGGGCGCTGGCTGGATCTCAGTTTCTACCAACTGATCCTTGCAACGCCTGCGAACCCCAGTGACACCTAAAGGCGTGTAATTAAGCCAACCGTGCAAACCGGCTGCTTAACTGTGAGCATTGTTTTGGTGAAATCATGACGGGTCAAATCATGGATTATAACATAAGGATCTGGTCGCGGCGCGACCATTGAATAGCGCTCCCTGTTCGCCCGCTCTGTCCTCTGATAGCTCTTGCCAAAATCCGCATGTTGCAGGTAGGATTGCGCGCGTTGAGGGTGAGACGCCGATGAGCGGCGGGCTTGCAATTCAACGCGCCAACACCCACCCATTTATGCAAGAACAGAAAAGAGTCGTGGAAAAAGACCCTCCGCCGCGCAAGGACGACCTGATAGTCATCACCGGTGCGGGCGGATTCATCGCCGGCAACCTTGCCCGCTACTTTACTAACAAGGGATTCACGCGCATCCGCGCCGTGGACAAGAAGCCGCTCTATGAGTGGTATCTCCATGTGCCCGGGGTGGAAAACCTCTGCCTTGACGTGAGCCGGGAGGCTAACTGCCAGCGCGTTTGCGAAGGCGCGGTGGAAGTCTATAATCTCGCCGCCGACATGGGTGGCATGGGGTTCATCGAGCGCTTCCGCGTCGAGTGCCTGCGCTCGATCCTCATCAACACCCACATGGTCGAGGCCGCCTACCAAGCGGGTGCGCGGCGCTACTTTTACGCGAGTTCGGCGTGTGCCTACAACACGCTGCTGCAGGAAGACCCGAATGTGCGCGCGCTCAAGGAGAGCGACGCCTATCCGGCGATGGCCGAGCGCGGATATGGCTGGGAGAAACTCATCTCCGAGCAGTTCTGTCAGGAATACTGGCATGAGCGCGGCATGAAGACCTTCATTGCACGCTTCCACAATGTCTATGGCCCGCATGGTACTTGGGACGGCGGCCGCGAAAAGGCACCCGCCGCGATATCACGCAAGGTCATTGAAGGCCTGGATAAGAATGACCTGCGCATCAACATCTGGGGCAACGGCGAGCAAACACGCAGCTTCATGTATATCGATGACTGTGTGCAGGGCATCGACAAGATCATGCATTGCGACGAACTCATCGCCACGCCGATCAACCTCGGATCCAGCGAGATGGTTTCCATCAACACGCTGGTGAGCAAGGTAGAGAAAATAGCGGGCGTGACGATGCAGCGCAGCTATGACCTCGACGCGCCACAGGGCGTGGCTGGACGCAACTCCGACAACACCTTCATCCAACAGGTTTTGCATTGGGAACCTAGCACCTCGCTCGACCAGGGCATGGCCGTCACCTACGCATGGATCAAGGAACAATATCAAAAACGCAAGGCTGGCGAACGCGTGGGCATGGGCTGACGAACCGCATGACTCCTTCGCCAGTCACCCGCTATCTGGGTTCCATCCCCAACCGCCTGCAACTCGCGGGCGGCTGGATCGACCAGCCGTTCGTTTCCCAACACAACCCGCAGCCGCCCGGATCGATGGTGGTGGTGCAAATCGAACCGGACTTCCGTCCGATGGATCGATCCGGCATCGCCAGTGGCACCCGCGCCATCGCCATGAAAATCTGGAAAGGCAAGCTGCCTAACCGATCTGCGGAGGCATTGGTGCGCGAGCTCTACGCTGCCGAAAACCATGGCAAAGCCGAGCCGAGCGGGTCGCAGGACATGATCGGATTGGTCTATCCCGGGGTGAACCGCCTGGATTACGACTTTCATGTGCACGGGGGCGTTTTCCCGGCGCACATCGAATCGTGCAAGCGGGTCAAGGTCGCGCGCTGGCTGGACAAGGTGTTACATCTGATACCGGTCGAAGCGCGGCCCGATGGCTACAGCCCATTGGGCTGCCAGAACCTCGATCCCAAATGGGTGGCACGCCTCGCCCGGGCGGGCCGCGATTGCTACGATGCCATCGTCCGGATGGATGTCATGGCGCTCGGCGCAGCGCTCAATTTGAACATGCAATGTTGGGAGAAATTGCTGCCGCACACCGTCCGGCATCCCTTGCTCCGGGTGGATTTGCTGCCCCTGCTCAAGGCCTATCAGAAGCAATACCCCGGCGCGATGTATTCTGGTTGCGGCGGCGGCTATCTGATAGTCGTGGCGCACGAGCCGGTGCCCGGCGCATTCCACATCAAGGTCCGCACCACCCCACCATGAACAAGGTCATCGTTTCCGCTGGTTTAGACAACCTGTCATCGCGTGACATGCGCTTCCTCGAGGAAGCGGCCAAGCACGGCGAACTCCACGTGCTGCTGTGGTCCGACGAGGCCATCCGCCACATCACGGGCAACCCGCCCAGCCTGCCACTCGCCGAACGCGAATACTTCGTCCAAGCCGTCCGCTACGTCGCTCGCATCCATCTATCGGAAGACTCGTTAGATCCCGCCACGCTGCCCGATCTCGGCGGCTTGCGGCCGGACATCTGGTGCGTCGATGAAGCGAGCGCTTCAGCCGCGAAGGAGGCGTATTGCACCGCGCACGGCATCACATACCGCCGCATCCCGGATCTAACATGCGCCGCATTCCCCGTACCGGCACCGCTGCCTCTCACGGGACGCAAGAAAGTCGTGGTCACCGGTTGCTACGACTGGTTCCACACCGGGCATGTCCGGTTTTTCGAGGAGTGCGCGGAGTTGGGCGACCTGTTTGTGGTGGTCGGCCACGATGCTAACATCCGCCTGCTCAAGGGTGACGGTCATCCGATGTTCCAAGAAGACGAGCGCCGTTATCTGGCAGGCTCCATTCGTTATGTTACCCAGGCACTGGTTTCCTCAGGTATGGGCTGGCTGGATGCCGAACCGGAAATCCATACCCTCAAACCGGATATCTATGCCGTGAACGAAGATGGTGACAAACCGGAAAAACGTGCGTTTTGCGCCCGCCTCGGCCTCGAATATGTGGTGCTCAAGCGCACCCCCAAACCCGGCTTGGCCCGGCGCACCAGCACGGATTTACGCGGGTTCTAACAGTCATGACGCGGATCGGGGGCGATGGGCGTTATTTCAACGAGAAAACCGCCAGAGTGGTGTTGTTGCGCACGATCAGCTTGCCGTCGGCGATGATCGGAGCCGTCCAACTCTTGCCGCCTAACGGTTTGAAGCGGCCCAACTCCTGGTATTTATCCACGGCGAGTTTGACCATGGCCAGTTCACCGCCCTTGCCGTCAAACACCAAGGCCACTCCGTCAATGCCGGTGGACCCACCCATTTCAAAACCCGGCTGTTTCCAGGCCACCTTGCCGGTCTTCGGGTCCATGCAGGTCAGGTTCCCCGAGTCTTCGGTGCTGTATAGATGGCCTTCGAAAAACAGCGGCGTGCCGAAGCGCGACTGCAAGTCCTTGTTCTCCCAGAGGATCTTGGCCTCGTTGTCGGAGAACTCCACCAGCGCACAGCCGTGGCCATAACCCGAGGTGATGAAAATGGTGTTGCCCATCACAATCGGGGTGGCGCCGTTCACGTCGTATTCGGTCTTCCAGGGAACCCTCCAGAGTAGCTTGCCATCCGCCGCATCCACGCCTATCAGGCTAACACCGGTAAACACAATATAGAGCTTCTGCGAACCGGCCATCGTCATCACCGGGGTCGCGTAGCCGGAAACGTCGCTGCCGCCGCCTTGCCAGAGGGTGTCGCCGGTGAGTGGATTCAATGCCACCACGGAGGCATCGGGGCCGCCCGGACAAACGATCAGCTTGTCGCCGTCAATGAATGGCGATATGGCATACTCCCATCGCGGTTTCTTGCCCTTGAAGGTGGCGCGGATGTCCTTGTCCCAAATCTTTTTGCCGGTCTTCTCATCCAGGCAGGTCACCAGTCCCAAACGACCGTTCACATAAACCTTGCCTGCCAGAATCAACGGAGTGGAGTTTGAAAAACCGAAATTCGCGGCTTTTTTATCCTCATAACTGTACGTCCATACGTCCTTGCCGGTCGCCATGTCGATCACCCGCACCACATCCTCGGTGCCTTTGTGGTCGATGATGAAAAGCTTGCCGCCTGCCACGGCGGGCCCGGCAAACCCGCCATCGGTGAGAGGAACACTCCACAGCATTTTCGGCGCACTCTCGTTCCAATTTTTCCGAATGCCGGTCTCCGCTGAGAAACCGTCACCCTTGGGCCCCAGAAACCGCGGCCAATCCGCCGCATGCAGCGCCACCGGCAGGAGCGCCACCGCTACGGGCAGGATCATGGCTGCCAGAGATGGGCATTTGCGCGCGGCCGCAAAGAAGCAAGCCACAGCATGATGTGAAGACCGGGAGAACCGAGGGGCGGGCAGGGTGGTAACGTGTTTCATGAGGTGATGGCCGTGACCATACCCGCCCGCCGCACCTTGCCAAGGATTACTTGTTGGCGGTTGCCAGGGGATTTTTCGGACTTGAAATCATCACGGCATGGATCACCCGCGCCGTGAAGAAGGCACGAACAAATCATGACCCTGCAAACCGGCAACCTCATGATTGCCGGTGCAGGGATCAAGCTGAAGTCGCAGATGCGGTAGCTCGTCAACTGACGGCCGCGCGATCAAACGGCGTCAGCCAGCAGCTTTTCGCCCTTGCGGATGATGGCGGGGCTCAATTTGCCGTCCACGCGCTTCGAGCCGTCGAGCAGCGCCTTGAGTTCCGCCAGGGTTTTCTCTGCCGCCGCGAGCGACTTCTTGGCGTTGCCCTCGAATTTCTTGTCCGGGAAGTAGCGGGTGAAGGTGGTGCCGGCCTTGCACAGGCTTAAACGCCAGCCTTCAAACGCTGATTTCTCGTAGTCGAAACGGGTTAGATTCTTTTTAGATTTCATGGTGGTTGTGGTGGTTGTGGTGGTAGTATCCGGCCCAATATGCACCCCATTGCTAGAAAATCCAGTGATTTTTTCGGTTATTTTTTCCATTTATTTTCGCTGGCGGCACCGCATGACACCGCCTGCAAGCAATTGCAGGTGACTCCAGCGCCACGCCAGGCGCGAGGCTTGTGGCTGCCGGGGACCGGGCAATCCCAGGCAGAGACGGTTCAAAGGGTGTCGCCACCGCTTGGGCGAACCGCCAGCCGCTGCGGTGAAATGATTTTCAATCCTTGATCTGCTCTAACAGAAGATGCAGGATTTTGCGGGCGGAGTCGGGGATGACGGTGCCGGGGCCGAAGATGGCGGCGGCGCCGTTTTGATAGAGATACTCGTAGTCGCGGGCGGGGATGACGCCGCCGCAGACCACCATGATATCGTTGCGGCCGAGTTCATTGAGTTCGGCGATGAGTTCGGGCAGCAGGGTTTTGTGGCCGGCGGCGAGCGAACTCATGGCGACGACATGGACGTCGTTTTCGACGGCTTGGCGGGCGGTTTCCGCAGGGGTTTGGAACAACGGTCCGATATCGACGTCGAAGCCCATATCGGCGTAGGCGGTGGAGACGACCTTGGCACCGCGGTCGTGGCCGTCCTGGCCCATTTTGGCGACCATGAGGCGCGGTCGGCGGCCTTCGATGGCCTCAAATTGTTTGATGAGATCAGGGATGTCTTTCATGTCACCTTGGTTGCTGAATTCCTTGCCATAAACTCCGGAGATGGTGCGAATGACGGCTTTGTAGCGGCCGAAATGGATTTCCATGGCGTCGGAGATTTCGCCGAGGTTGGGCGGCATCGATGGCGAGGGCTAGCAGGTTGCCCGCGGTGCCACCAGCACAATCGGTGAGTGCTTGCAGCGTGGCTTGGCAGCGGGTCTCGTCGCGTTCGGCGCGGAGTTGGTGGAGACGTTCGATTTGGGAAATTCTAACAGCCGTATTGTCCACGTCGAGGGTCTCGATGGGTGCTTCCCGGGCGAGGCGGTATTGGTTCACGCCGACGATGATTTCCTCGCCCGAGTCGATGCGCGCCTGGCGGCGGGCGGCGGCCTCTTCGATGCGCATTTTCGGGATGCCGGCGGCGACTGCCTTGGACATGCCGCCGAGATTTTCGGCTTCCATGATATGGGCCCAGGCGCGGTGGATGAGTTCGTGGGTGAGGGCTTCCAGATAGTAGGAGCCGCCCCACGGATCGATGACGCGGCAGATTGCGGTTTCGTCCTGCAGGAAGATCTGGGTGTTGCGGGCGATGCGCGCGGAGAAATCCGTGGGCAGGGCGATCGCTTCGTCGAGCGCGTTGGTATGCAACGACTGGGTGTGACCGAGCGTGGCGGCCATGGCCTCGATGCAAGTGCGCGCGATGTTGTTGAACGGGTCTTGTTCGGTGAGACTCCATCCGGACGTCTGCGAGTGGGTGCGCAGGGCGAGTGACTTCGGGTTTTGCGGGTTGAAGGTGTTGACGATTTTCGCCCACAGCACGCGCGCGGCGCGCAGTTTCGCCACTTCCATGAAATGGTTTTTCCCCTGCGCCCAGAAAAACGAGAGGCGTGGCGCGAAGGCATCGATATCGATGCCCGCCGCGATGCCGGTGCGGAGATATTCCCAGCCGTCGGCCAGGGTGTAGGCCATTTCGAGGTCGGCGGTGGCACCGGCTTCCTGCATGTGATAACCGGAAATTGAGATTGAGTTGAATTTCGGCATGTTGCGCGAGGTGAACTCGAAGATATCGGCGACGATTTTCATCGAGGGACCTGGCGGATAGATATAGGTATTGCGCACCATGTATTCCTTGAGGATGTCATTTTGGATGGTGCCCGCGAGTTGGTCGAGCGAGGCGCCTTGCTCCAAGGCGGTGACGATATAGAAGGCGAGGATGGGCAGCACCGCGCCATTCATCGTCATTGAGACGGAAACCTTGTCGAGCGGGATGCTGTCGAAGAGCAATTTCATATCGAGGATCGAATCGATGGCGACTCCCGCCTTGCCGACATCGCCGGTCACGCGCGGGTGGTCCGAGTCATAACCGCGGTGGGTGGGGAGATCGAAGGCGACTGATAGACCTTTCTGGCCGGCGGCGAGGTTGCGGCGGTAGAAGGCGTTGGATTCCCCGGCGGTCGAGAAACCCGCGTATTGGCGGATCGTCCATGGTTGGAAGCAATACATCGTGGCATAGGGACCGCGGAGAAACGGCGCGATGCCCGCCTGATACTGCAAGTGCTCCATGCCGGCGATGTCGTCTGCCGTGTAAAGCGGCTTGACGGGGATGTTCTCCAGCGTGTTCCAGACGATCGCGCCGATGGGTTTTCCGTGGTCCTTTTCGAGTGCGGCGCACCACTCATCATAGCCGGTGGCGGACGGCGTGGCGGAGTAGGGGATATTTGCGAAATCGGGGCGGCTCATGGGGTAGAGACAGAAGATTTTGAGACAGAAGACAGAAGACTATATATGGAACCCGGCAATTTAGGAACGGCTCTGGAGTTAGAGGCGGCGACCGGTGATCGCCGCGACGAGAAGCTGTTGGTTGAGTTCGTAGTGGTTGCTGCGGACGTTGACGAAATCATCAACTCCGGCGGCACGCCAGGCGGCCTCGTGATCACCGGGCGTGCCGGCGACAAGCAGGATGACGTCCGGTCTGGCCGCTTTGACGGCGGCGGCCAACGGGGCGACGGATTCCAGATAGGTGGCATCGTCCGCGGTGATCACGGCGATGGCCGCCGTGCTGGCGGTTAGAGCGTTCACGGCATCCCCGGTGGTGATGAAATCGCGGGTGGCATCGACAGCGA
>JAPLUJ010000721.1 GCA_026397695.1 Verrucomicrobiota bacterium
AACGACCAGCATTACTATTGCGAGTATTGGGATCCGCAGTTGAGGCGCTGGGTGCCCTTGGATTGCTCGGATGAAAAGCCGCTTGCTGATATCAAGACACCGGAGGAAAAATTGAAGTTGGGGATTTTCAATTCGCTGTCATTTTTCGCCCATCCCGGGTTTCCCGGGGTGCGGGATATTTATCATACCCGGTGTCTGGATGCATGTCTGCCCGTCACGGATCACCTCTGCCCGGTCCAGGAAGTGAAATTGGAGGTTGAGGCCGGGATTTCAGGGACGAGTACCGCCTACGTCTGGAACTTGTATTCCTGCAGGCCCGTGGCGCGGGGCGCGGCAGCAGGGAAACCTGGCGCGTCGGTCCTGCGCTTGGCGGATACCAAGAAGGTGAACCGGCCCATGGTGTTCACAGTAACAGACGGGAAATCCATCTACTGGGCACTCCAAGCGTTCACATCCCAAACCGGCAGTGTGAAACTGAAACGAGTTGTGCCAGGCGAATGCCTCAGGTGGGCGGATTACGGGAAGCCATGAACATGCCCATGAACCGGAACGATAAGCGCCTGATGGAACATGGGATTCCCCGGCGGGACATGGTAACAGGCGTGTCGCGCATGTCAGTTAGGACGATGAATACGGCAAAGGGAAAAATGATAGGCGGCGGGCAGGATGCCCGCGCCACGGTGGCCCGGGCATTCTGCCCGGTGCCATGTGTCATTGTTCTGTTAGTGCTGCTGGCAGTGTCCGTGGCGAATGCCTATTATGATGCGACGGCAGGAGACAAGCAGATCGCCTATCGATATCTGGATCAAGTGCAGGACGACGTGGGATTCGCTGCGTTTGAATCGGTTTCCGAATCTCATGCCCTGCAATTGGCGCTGACGCTCGGGAGCCTCGACAAAGACCACCTGACGTCGAAGGCGTTCATTCAACACCTGCAACAGGTGGAGAAGGGGAAGGATCGCTTTTACAAGAAGAGAAAACTCACGGGAGACGAGGTGGCGGCGTATCTGCTGCCTTTCCGCATCCGTTATGAACACACATCAAAACCGGAATGGCTGACCACGCTGGCGCAACATTTCCAACCGGTGACCGCATCCGCCACCACTGCGGACGAGGCGGCGCAGGCGGTGTTCGACTGGATGCCTGGCCATGTGAAATTGTTGGAGCCCGCCTTGTCGTATCCGCTGCCGCAGCGGGGCGACCTGGATCCCCTGACGGTTCTCAAAGGCGGATTCGGCAGCGAGGTGGATTGCGCTCTCTTCGGAGTCGCCGCGCTCAGGGCATCAGGCGTGGCGGCCCGCTTCGTTTGGGCACCCGCGTTGCGCGGGGAGGGCGGCGGAAAAGCCTGGCTGGAATATCTCAGCGAAGCGGGCACCTGGGTGCCTTGGGTTCCGTCGTTCGGCGCGGCGGCGGATCATGCTGCGGAAATCCGCAAGCAGCTCGGTCCCAAGATCCTGTTTGTCATGGCAAGGCCGGAAGCGCCCTTTGAAATCACCGCCACGTATGTGAAAACCATGGAGATCGTTATCCATGCCACCCAGGAAAACGTGGTTGTGAGCCTCCTGGCACCGGGTCGCCATGAACTCATGGCAGCCCGTGGCACCGACGAAATCAAGAACGAGCGGCAGGCATGCATCGGCAGAGGTGCCGTCGTCGTCGCGGCCTCATTCTCCAACCGCTCATTCGCGCTGCTCCCCATCGATTGCCCGCCCGACCAGGATCAAATCCTCATTGAGGCGGACGCTGGCAATCTGTCCATCACGGCCAATGCCACAACTCTCCGGAAATAACAACAACCACCATCCACCACCAACCGAACAAACAACATGAAACCACCCACATTCAATCAACTCGCCCGCTACACCCTGATCGTCGTGCTCGCCGGACTCGCGGGGTTCGCCGGGACACTTGTGTTCAACATGGTACGACCCTACAAGTATGCCGGGAAACCATTCACCTTCAAGGAATGGTCACCCGCTGCCGCAGAGCACGCAAAGGCATTGGTACCTGCGATTTTATTTTCCACCGACCGTGGTCTGGCAAACCTCATTGCCAAGGCTGCCGGGAAACCGCTGGATCAACTCACCTTCGGCGACCTTGAGGCGATCAAGGAACTTACATTGGACAAATATGCAATGCGCAACACCAAATGCTTGGAATTGCTAACCGGTTTGGAAACACTCTCGGCGAATTCATGCAAAATCACCGACATCTCATCGTTGGCGGCATTGAAAAACCTGACCGTACTGAAATTGAACTCAAACGCGATTTCAAGTCTGGCCGCCCTTACGGATTTGAAAGCCTTGGTATCAGTGGAACTTGAGGAAAACGATATTGAAGACATATCGCCCCTGGCAAACGCGTCCGCGCTGCAACAGTTGCTGGTCGGCATGAATCGCATCAGCGACATCAAACCCGTGGCGGGCATCTCCACCTTGTCCCACCTCTCCGTTCCCTATAATCGTCTTACCACCTTGCCCGATTTCGGGCCGAAATCCAAGTTGGTATCCATTGACGTTTCCTACAACAATCTGGACATCACGAGCGGCTCCGCCACAAAAACCAAGGTGGACGCCATCCGCGGCAAGACGCGCGTGAAATACATGCCCCAATGTGACGCGTTGTTTCAGGATGGGTTGCTTGAGGTGGAGGTCCGCAAAACTCTTGGCAAACCCTGGTCCAAACTGACAGTGGACGATCTGGCCCAGCTCACCGAACTCAATCTTGAAAATAAGCCTGTCTCCAATCTGGGAGGTCTCCAGCACGCAATCAATCTCCGAAAATTGATCTGCAGCGGGACCCGGATTTCTGATTTCTCACCCCTATCCACTCTCAAAGATCTTGAGGAACTCTGGATGTGGCGGATCAGACTGAGCAGTTGTGAACCCCTCAAAAATCTGACTGGACTTCGTATGCTGAAAATGAGAGATCACCAGATCAAGGATGCCGAGTTTCTCGCAGGGCTCAAAAACCTGACTACCTTGGAAGTGAGCAATTGCAATCTGGCAAGTCTGGATTTTCTATCAGGGATGACGGGCCTGAAGCAACTAGACGTCAGCAACAATCCCGTGACGGATTCAAAGCCGCTAGCCAATCTCGCCGGCATGGAATTTCTGCGCATCAATTTTGTCAAATTCGCTGACTATGGTTTCTTCATGATGATGCCGAATCTGGTACGCGTTGACATGGCAAGCGGGAACCTCAAGGATACTCGGACGCTTTCGAATTCGCTCAAACTCCAATCTTTGAACATCAATAACAACCCGGTCACCGACTTCACAGGGATTTCGGCTCTAAGCAATCTTACGGATTTCGGCGCCGAAAAAACCGGCTTTACAGATCTGAAGCCCCTGGCCTCGATGGTGAAGCTCAAGAACATCGCACTCCCCAACAACCAAATTTCAGACCTCCAACCACTGCAAAACCTTCCCGCAGTGGAGACCTTGTCTCTGGCCTCGAATGCCATCACGGATATCTCGCCGATTTCCGGATACACGCAGCTTCGAAGCCTCAATCTCATCGCTAATCCCCTGAAGCCCGACATGGTCTTCCCGAAACTGATCAACAACGCGTCTCCCAAGCTGGGCAATAATTAACGAGGCTCCGCCTCAGACCCAAGACGCAAGACTGCAAGACGCAAGACGAAGAACTTGCCCTAACGACACACACATTACCAGTTTCAAGGACTCTAGGAAAGGGCCGCACACCGCAGCGAGTCTCATAAGAATTCAGAATCATCAGGCAAATTCCCAGTTGGATGCGGGCGGACGTGCCGCGTTCAACCGAATTCCCACAAATCTAATGGAGGGCACCTATTTTTTCGGCGAACACCTGCGGTGGAATCTGGGCTGGAACAACCCGAATCAGGGTGGAGCATTTGTGGCAATGCTGATCCCATGGCTGTGGGCGTGCGCGTACTGGACCACATGCCGATTTAACAGATCGTATTTCACCTCCGTCTTGGTGCTCGCGGTCGAGTTGGTTCTTTGGTTTCTGGTTTGCAAAACCTACAGCAGGGGGGCGCTCGCCGCGCTTGGAATCGCAGGGGTCATCTTCCACCTTTGGGTTCTACTTGCACATCGCAGCGGGCCGGACCGGCGATTGATGGTAGCCCGTCTTGCGGGAATAGGGATTCTGCTGGTTGCGACCGGGTTCTTTTCCCGGATCGACCCGCGTTTTGTGGCGGGGGATGCGTCTGCCGGCAACCGGCTGATTCTGTGGAAGGGCGGGCTTGAGATGATAGCCGCAGCTCCGTGGCACGGCTGGGGGGCGGGACGCTCGGGCAGCGGTTTCATGCACTGGTTCCAGCCGCTGGAGTCCAAGCAGGAGTATGCGGGAATGGTGAACAGCTATCTCCATGTCGGGGTGGAATATGGCCTGGGAGTATTGGCGGGTGCCATGACCGTGATGCTGGCGCTGGTGGTTCTTGCATTCGTGGCGGAGTGGATCGGGAAACCGTCAGCGAGCATCGCGGTCAATACTGCCAGCTTGGCGCTTCTTGTTAGGAGAACAGGCTTCCAGCCCAATACTGTTCGGTTAGGCGCTGAGATTGCGGAAGAAAGAGAGGCTGCGGGCAGGATGCCCGCGCCACCGTGGCCCGGGCATCCTGCCCGGAGCCTTCAATCACCTAGCGTAAATGCTAACATAACAGTATTGTGCTTCCAGCCTGTGAGGGCAGACAGCGAGTCCCGCCTGTCCGGTGATGAAACGACAGGCTGTACGCCCGTCGGCCAAGACAGGCGGGACGAAAGTCCTCCTGCGAAACAGACAGTATCGGGCAGCGCGGCGGATGGCGATGTGCCAGCCGTTAGGACCCCGGCGTGTTTCGCGGCGGCGGCGGGATCCTCCCTGCTGGTGTTTCTCATCGCCAACGTGTTCAGCACGCTGTGGATTTTCAAGAACCTGTGGTGGCTGCCCGCTGCCGCCGGATTAGTGATCCTTATCACCGTCTTCTGTGCGCAAGGCATGTCTGTAGCGGCGGTCTATGACCGTCGCTGTCTGTCTGGCATGAGCCTTATCACGGGTTTATGTGCGCAAGGCTGGCGGTTCATCAGGTTTGCCGTAATGCCCCTGGCCGCATCCTCGCTCTTGGCAGTCATCCTCTGTCTGATTCTTTACACGTCGGGAAAGACGATTCCAAGCGATGTTGCGATCGCCTTGAGTTCTGATAGAAATGTCGTGATTCTTTACATGGCGGGAAAGACGATTCCAAGCGATGTTTCGATCGCCTTGAGTCCTGATAGAAATGTCGTGACCTGCCGTGCCGTCCAAGGCCATCTGGGTGAAGTGCTCGTTTTCCCGGAGCGCTCGGTGCTGGGAAAAGACTGGGGCAAGGAAATCCGGCGGCTCGCGGCCGCACCCAAATATCGTGATTTCGAGTTCCACTCGTGCATCGAGGGATATTCCGGGACAGAGGGCGCGAGATCCGGCGGTGCCAGCCCGAAGTTCATTGTGGCGTGTGGCGCGCAAGCGCCCAAGGGCTTTGCGGCATTGGCACGCTTTCCCGCTTCCCGGCTGATCCTCGTTCATCCGCTCGGCAAGCCGGTGCCGCCCGAACTAATGGCCGGAGAAGTATCCGTGATTCTGCCGATGCTCGACACGGGCGGCAGCGGACGAAGCTGGCGGGCCGTTTGCAATAAGCGGAAATGGAAATGTCTGACAAGTCCCGGCACGGGGCAGGATGTGCGTCTGGTTTGGCCCGATGTCCTGGACAACGCCTTCCGGGACAAACCCGACGATGGCAAGCGGTGAGGTCAGGGGTCAGGAGTCAGGGGTCAGGGGTCAGGGGTCAGGGGTCAGGGGTCAGGGGTCAGAGGTCAGAGGTCAGAGGTCAGGGGTCAGAGGTCAGAGGTCAGGGG
>JAPLUJ010000087.1 GCA_026397695.1 Verrucomicrobiota bacterium
ACAGCACCGACTGGAATATCCCGAGCACATGGACGCCCGCTGCGGTTCCCACCGCGGACAGCGCGGTGACAGTCAACGCCCATGCCGTCACCATCGACTCCGCCCAAAGCACCACGCCAGCCAATTGTTATAGCCTGACGATTTCTGGCGTCGGCGGCGCGGTGTCCGCCACCGGCCAAAGTCTGACCGTTGGGGGTGATTTGAACACCACGAGCGGCGCGCTCACGCTGGACGGCAGCTCAACACTAAACATTGCCAGGGCCAACACCTCGGCCAGCCTCAACGGTCTAACGGTTGCCTCAGGCACCATTCTCAACGTCACCGGCGAACTGACCGTGGACGCCAACAAGGACCTCACCGGTGCCACGCTCAACACACCCAAGGTCACCTTGGCGGGTGGCAGCACGCTGACCATCGGCGCCCTGAATGTCCCCGGCGCCGGCAGTCTCACCGGTACCGGTAGTGTCGCCAGCACGGTCACGGTGGCCAGCGGCGGCAAGATCGCCCCCGGCACGGACACTGCCATCAGCACGATCACCGCCAGCGGTCTTACACTCGACAGTGGCAGTCTTCTAACGATCAATGCCGCCAGCGACACGAACCATGATAAGATCACCGTGGGCACGAGTGGTGGCCTGACGATCAACGGCGGGGTGATCACCTTGCTTAACGCCACCGGCACCGCCGGGGAGTCCTTTATCGGTACCTATAAACTCATCGCCTACTCAGGCAGTATTGGCGGCACGGGGGTCTCGGCGCTCACTGTGGCCAATCCAGCTTCTAACAAGGAATACGCCTTCGCCGCCACCGGCACTTTTGTGACCCTGACCGTCACCAAGAAGGTGGGGGCCTTGGCTAATCTCTACACGGAGAGCTTCATCGGCAACACGCCTGCGGGGGTAGCGGTGAACAACGCTGGAATCGGCTGGACTGCTGATAGCGCCAGCTATGCCGTTCTGGACGGAAACAGTACCGTCGTTTGGCCGGGCGCGGCGACCACTCCTGACGGGGATTTCTGGTACATTGCCAGAGGTGGCGGTGACGCGGCGCCGACGATAGTCCATACCAATGGCGGTGAATACACCATCCTGGATGCGGCACGCATCGGCACGCAGTTCAAGGTCGATTGGGCCAGCGGTGGAACCAAGGGCATGCGCTTCATCGCCGCAGTCGGCAGCAAGTGGTATGTGAGCGGGATTATTGGTACCAATGAGTTCCTCCACGGCGGTATGAACGGACGCAAAGTCACGTCATGGGTCGTGGATCAGACGGTCAACGTGGAAACCGACACTTGGTATGAATGGTTGGAATTTGGAAAAGCAGATCAGGTGTCATCCACTCCTCTCACGGGTTTGCCGAAGGGCGATATTCCGCAATTCGGAGTCTGGTGGATGTCTGATAACAACGGCGATGCGTATGCCATGGATAATTTCCGCGTGGAGGCGAGCGGTTACGCCGCGTGGGCGGCCACCAATGCCGACGGCCAGGCGGCCAATCTGGATTATAACAATGACGGCGTTGCCAACGGCGTGGCCTACTTCATGAACGCAACCGGCCTCGCCAACAACCCGGGCATCGACAGCTCCGGACAAGTGACCTGGCCCAATGGCGGCAAGATCCCGAGTTCCGCCTACGGCACCCAGTTCGTCGTCCAAACCTCCAGCGACCTCCAGACGTGGACGGATGTTCCCGCCACTGGAGATGCCAATCTCAGCAACCTGAGCGGTTCGGTGTCCTACACCCTGACACTAACAGACCCCGGTCCACGCTTCGTGCGCCTCAAGGTGACCCCGAACTGACCGCCGCCCGCGCTGATAGAAAATCACCCGCACCCTAACCAACCCCAAGGCCGCCGATCTCACCAGTCGGCGGCCCTGCTGTGTTATGCGGTAGCGCGCTCTCGCTGAGAGCGCATGCCAAGGAAGTGCCCAGGGAGGCCTCTCAAGAGGGGCACGGGCGCGTTCGGCGAGCTCAGCCGAGCCGGCCCGCCCGTGGTTTTCTTCCCTAACGGGCGAGCCGCCCGTTCCCCTCTGCTTTTTTCTTCTTTTTTCCCTGAATAATGTGTCAGACAAACTATCAGTATTCTGGACTTGCAGTCCTTGAAATTCTTTCGCTACGCGTGATCCCGGGCCGCTGGCCCGGGCTGGTATCTCAGCGGGCCTTTGGCCCTGAAGAACCACCAGCATGAGATCACGCGCGATCCACGCGCCGGAAATAAGCATGTCCGTCTCACTCTATCCGCCGGATGTTGAGGGAATTGATATCCTGGAGTTCGGCGGGGAGGGCGGCTTGGGGGAAATTTTGCCAGGCGACGGCGCGGCAGAAGCGTTCGATCGCGCGGGTTCCGACGGATGTACTACGTCCATCGGAGGTTGCGGGGAAGGGGCCGCCGTGGACCATGCTGGTGCAGACTTCCACGCCGGTGGGGAAGCCGTTGAAGACCAATCTGCCGACGCGTTGTTGCAGCGCGAAAACCAGCGAAGCATGGGCGGCGAGTTCTTCTTCGGTGCCATGGATCGTGGCGGTGAGTTGGCCTTCTAGCCGGGTGATGGCGGCTTCAATTTCCACGAGGCTGCCACGAACGATCAATGCACCGGGGCCGAAGATCTCACCCTGCAAGGCAGGGTTTGCCATGAATTCGCGCGCGGAAACCATGAAGACCACGGGCGCACCTTGGCCGGGGCCGGGCTCGTTGGCGCAGCGGCCCAGGGTTTGCACGCCGCAGGTGGCTGCGAATTGCTGCGTGGCTGCCGCGTAGGCGTTGCAGATAGAGGCGTTGAGCATGGTGCCGGGCACGCCCGTTTCCAACAAAGTCTTGAGATGTGTTAGAAACGCATCACCCGGGTCGTCCGGCAGGAAAACCAAACCAGGATTGGTGCAGAATTGACCCACGCCGAGGGTGAGCGATGCGTAGTAGGCCTCGGCCAGCGCGGATTCTCCGCGGGCCAATGCGCCTGGCAGGATGACCAACGGGTTGACCGAACTCATTTCGGCATAGACCGGGATCGGCTGCGGGCGATGCGCCGCGATTTCCATCAGTGCCATGCCACCCGTGCGGGAACCGGTGAAACCCACGGCCTGAATGACCGGATGCTTCACCACCGCTTGGCCGATGGTGATACCACCGCCATAGAGCAGTGAAAAAACGCCCTCCGGCATGCCCGATTCGCGGGCGGCTGCGGTCACCGCGCGGCCGACAATTTCCGCCAGGCCGGGATGGGATGCGTGGGCGATGACCACCACCGGACAACCGGCCGCAAGGGCGGATGCGGTGTCGCCGCCCGCCACCGAAAAGGCTAACGGAAAGTTGCTGGCGCAAAACACCGCGACCGGGCCCAACGGGCGCAACATCGATCGAAGATCCGGTTTCGGTACCGGCAGGCGGTCGGCTTGCGCGTGCTCAATGCGGGCGTCCACCCACGATCCTTCATCGATGAGCGTGGCGAACATCCGGAGTTGGCCGGCGGTGCGTGCCGTTTCGCCGCGCATGCGGGCTTCCGGCAGGCCGGTTTCCTGAACCCCGCGGAGGGCGATTTCCTCAACCGCCGCTTCAATCCGCACGGCGATGGCACGGAGAAATCCGGCACGCGATTTTCCTGATAAACAGGAATACACGGGAAACGCGCTGGCTGCTAGAGTCACGGCGCGCTCCACCTCAGCGGGAGTTGCGGCCATGTAGATGGGCGGTAGCTTTGCGCCGGTGCCGGGGTTGACGGCCTGGCCGCATGCCTGGGTGCCTGCCGCGCGCGCATAGCCGATGAATGAACTGCCGAGGAGTGGAGTGGTCACTGGAGGTGGGGTGTTAGATGTCAAGAGGGCAGGGGAGTCGCGTCCATATATTATGCCTTCGCTTAGGGTGCTGTGCACCTTGTTATGCTATAACAGCGGATTGGTGGCAATGGCTTGGTGGATGATGGCGGTGGCTGCGGCGAGTTCGTCACCGGCGAGTTCGAGGCGGGGCGGGCGGACGCGGGTGTTGCCGAGTTTCCCGCCGGTGGCGAGGGATTGCTGGAGTTTGATGAGTTGCACGAACTTGACCACGGTGTCCATGCGCAGCAGCGGCAGCATCCATTGATAGAGCGGCATCGCTTCATCGATGCGGCGACTGGTGGCCAGCTCCCAGAGTTTCACGTTGTGTTTGGGGAATGCGCCGCCCACGCCGGT
>JAPLUJ010000482.1:0-1041 GCA_026397695.1 Verrucomicrobiota bacterium
AAAACGGCAAGGTCTGGACCGACTCGACCGCCCAGGCCCGGCCGGACCTCAGACAGGTCAACATCAACTTCAACAGCGACGCGTATTTCGCCTTGCTCAACCAGCACCCCGCGGCCACCCGCTGGCTGTCGCTCGGCAGCAACCTAGACCTCGTCATAGAGGGTACGCTCTATCAGATACGCGACGGCGAGACGTGATGTCGCGCTCCGGTTCTTAGGCACTCTTTTTTGCTAGCGAGTCTGGAGACTCGCGCTCCATCCCAACCACCCAACCATCAAGCCCTGTTATGAAACACACCATCATTGTTACATGTGCTGCCATGCTTGCCAGCCAGGCGGCGGAAACCGCGCATCCAACACCACCACCACCGCCGCCGGTCAAGGAGGCCGCGCAACCCGCCGCAAGGACTACATTGGCAAGCAACAAGCGAAACGGACCGAACTGAACCAGCAACTCACGGCATTGGTGCGCAAACGCACCGATTTCATCGAGCAGGAGAAGGCCCGTCTAACAAAAGAAGGCAAGGGCGATGCGTTTGATCTCAAAGTCGGGGAAACCATCAAGGAACAAATCAAGCGCAATACCGCCACCAAGCCCTGACGCGCTGGGACAGTGTTGTTAGGACGCGCCCGCCCGGGACATCTGCGTGTCCGCCCGGACATCAGGATGTCGCGCTCGATGGATTCACTCTTCATGGTTCGGGCGATTCAGGACCGCTCACTGCGGGCGCTCTGGAGACATGCCGGGCAGTCCCGCGCGGATGCGTGCGGAAAAATCCGCGGCATCGTTGGCGGCATGGGCGCGATCATTGATGTGCGAACGTTGCTTCAACTCTGGAAATGGCAGGGATCTATCAATACTGCCACGTTCGTAGAGAAGCTCATCGGCAAAGCCGTTGACCAGCATGCGCCAATCCCAGGGCGGCCGCTCGGATGCCGCCCGCTGGTGGCGGATGGCCGACGTGCAATTGTCCGTGATGGCATTATACCATCGCGGGGTCTCGTGGAGAGCGTTGATGGTACGGATATATTCCAGAAAGCT
>JAPLUJ010000482.1:1048-16311 GCA_026397695.1 Verrucomicrobiota bacterium
ACGGATATATTCCAGAAAGCTCGCTTTGACAAACGGCGCATCTAACCGATAGAGATACACCTCCTCGCCCTTGCGGAAATTCGTCCGCAGGCGGATCACGTCGCGCTCGTCCGCGACCACATAAGTCAACTCGAACTGACGGTAGAGTCCGCCGAGCGCGGAATATGTCTCGCCACGCTCAGGACGGGTCTCGATGCTGAAACAAACATGTCCGTCATTGCCGAAATCATACGACAGGATCGGGTGCGCCATGTAAGGCGATCCCCAATAGGTGATGAAAATATCCAGTCCGCGGAGATGCCGCAGATCCAGCCGCCGCAGATCATACCGCAATGTGAAATCATCCTCCGTCTGATAATCCAAATTGCGGACGTTGTGGAGCGTCACCACCTCGCCCTCGGTCGTCGCATAAGGCAACAGTGCCACCTCCGGCTTCCAATCGCGATACTGCCGGGGTTGCAGCGAGAACCACCACCCCATGACTCCGCCGATGCCCAGGGCAACCACCAGTGCCGCCCGCCAGAAGGGTCGCACGAGAATGGCAACAACGAGGATCACAAGCGCGAAAACCCACGCCGCCACCGGCAGCCGGCCGACTTGTGGAAAATCAAACCACAGTGCGCCGAACGCCCACAACGCGCCAACTAACAGCACGAACCCGGTGAGCACAGAGCACAGCAGCACAAACATTCCGAACAAAATTCCCCGCGGTTTTTTCTCCGGCATGGTGGCTGTTAGTGATGTGCTCATTGTTCCAAGCGGATGGCGGTGGAACGGCCGTGGGCGTCGAGGCCCTCGATGCGGGCGAACTCCTCGACCACCGCCAACGACGCTTTGACGGATTTTTTGTCGAGCCGCACAATACTGGTGCGGCGTTGGAACTGGTCCGCACGCAGGCCGGAAAACGAGCGGCCCGCGCCGCCGGTGGGCAGCGTGTGGCTGGGGCCGGCGAGGAAATCCCCGACGGCAACGGGAGAATACGCGCCCAGATAGATCGCGCCGGCGGTGCGGATCTTCGGCAACCAGCGTTTTTCCTCAAGGGTGACGAGCGACAGGTGTTCCGGGCAGAAGGCGTTGGCGATGGCCACGGCATCCGCAAACGATTTCACATGCAGCAAAAACGTCCCGGCCTTCAAAACATCGCGAATGATTTTCCCGCGTAACAGCGCGGGCAGTTGTTGCTGGATCGACTTGACCACCTTGCCTAACAGGGCTTGCGAATCCGTGGCGAATCCCACCACGCTGTCGCCTCCGTGTTCCGCCTGGGCGAGCATGTCCGCGGCGATGAAATCCGGATTGCCCGATTTGTCGGATAGAATGAGGATTTCGCTCGGGCCAGGCAGCAGATCGATGGCAACCGCACCGACAAGCTGGCGTTTCGCTTCGACGACGAAGCGGTTGCCGGGGCCGAAGATGCAATCCACCGGGCGGATCGATTTTGTGCCCAGCGCGAGCGCGGCAATCGCCTGGGCGCCGCCGACTTTGATGACTTCAGTGACGCCGGCGGCTAGCAGGGCGTAGAGCAGCGCCGGATTCACCGTGCCATCAGGCCCGCAGGGGGTCGCGGCGATGATTTCCGGCACGCCCGCGGCTTGGGCGAAGCCGGCGGTCATCAGCGCGGTGGAAACCAGTGGTGCCTTGCCACCTGGCACATAGACGCCCACCCGATCAAAGGGGGCGAAACGTTCGCCCACGGTGGCCCCTTCGGCATTCCGGGTGGACCAATTCTTGCGCAGGCCGTGTTGCGCGAAGTCATGGATGTTTTTCAGACTGCGGGCAACCGCCATGCGGGTGGCCGGAGTGACGGCTTTGCGTGCGGCGGCAAACTCCGCGCCGGTGACAAACAGAGTTTTGGGGGTGAGCAGCGCGCCGTCGAAGCGTTTGGTAAAGGTGACCAACGCCTCATCCCCCTTGGCGGCAACATGGGCGATGATTTCGGCCACCAAATCGCGGACTGCGGTTGCAGGCAGGGCGCGGCGCTTGAGGCGGCGAACAAAGGCCGTGTAGCCGGAATCGTGGTGACTGAGGATTTTCATACCATGGAGAGATGCCCGAAGCATAAACACCGGACCGGCGTTCGCCAAGCATGATCCGGATGCCGCCAGAAAAAAACCTTCTAACAACGCATGACCCTCCCCGCGGACAATACCGGATGGTTGTTTCCGGCTGAAAAAACCTCACAAACCCCACCGCGGACCTTGACGCCCCGGAGACCCGCTCGTAAACTTCGGCAGTTCCAAATCCTATCGAATTCCATGACACCCACCACCCGCGGCTTCCGCGAGATGAAATCCGTAGTCGTCCGCTTTGCCGGCGATTCCGGCGACGGAATGCAAATTGTTGGCGAACGATTCACCGACACCAGCGTGACGGTTCCCAACGCCATCGCCACGTTTCCGGATTACCCGTCCGAAATCCGTGCGCCGATCGGCACCATCGCCGGCGTCTCCGCCTTCCAAGTCCACTTCGGCAGTCTGGCCGTGCTCACGCCGGGCGATGAACCCGACGCGCTGGTCGTCATGAACCCCGCAGCCCTGGCGGTGCATCTCTACGACCTGGTCGCAGGCGGACTATTGATCGTCAATGCCGCCGCCTTCACCCAGGAAAACCTGGAGATGGCCCATTTCATGACCAATCCGCTCAATGACCCGGCGGTCCTGAAAAAATACGAAGTCATCTCCATCGACATCACCGGACTCACGCTCGAAGCGCTCAAGGACAGCCCGTTACCCCATCGCGAGAAACTCCGCGCCAAGAATTTTTTCGCCCTCGGGTTCACCTACTGGGTATATAGTAGGCCGCTTGAGCCGACCATCGACTATATCAACTCCAAGTGGGCCGCCAAGTCGCCCGACCTCGCCGCGGCGAACATCCGCGTGCTGAAAGCCGGCTATTTCCTCGGGGAAACCACCGAAACCACCCGCAACCGCTACATGGTGGCACGGGCTGAGATCGAGCCCGGCACGTATCGCAAGATTTCCGGCAACGAAGCCATCGCGCTCGGTCTGATAGCGGGGGCGAAGAAAGCCGGTCGCGCCCTGTTGTTTTCGGGTTATCCGATCACCCCGGCCACGGCGATTCTCGAAACCCTGGCGGCCTATCAGCACTTCGGCGTGAAAACCGTGCAGGCGGAGGATGAGATCGCCGCCATCGGGGTGGCACTCGGTGCCAGCTTTGCCGGGCAAATCGGCGTCACCGCCACCAGTGGTCCGGGCATGTGCTTGAAGAGCGAGTTCATTGGCCTCGCGGTCTCTGCGGAACTCCCGCTCGTCATCATCAACGTGCAGCGCGGCGGCCCTAGCACCGGCTTGCCCACCAAGACCGAACAATCCGACTTGTTGCAGGCGCTCTTCGGGCGCCACGGCGAAAGCCCGGTGCCGGTCGTCGCTGCGAATTCGCCGTCCGATGGATTTCGTGCCGCCTTCGAGGCGGTGCGCATCGCATTGGAATACTCGACGCCGGTGATTCTTTTGAGCGACGGTTATCTGGCGAATGGTTCCGAGCCGTGGAAGCTGCCGGATGCGGCCTCCCTACCGGAAATCCAGGTGCCCTTTGCCGACCCGTCGAAACCCTACGTCGCGTACGCCCGCAATCCGGCAACCGGGGTTCGCATCCAAGCCATCCCGGGTCAAGCCGGCCTCGAACATTGCATCGGCGGGCTCGAAAAAGACCTCCATGGAACTATCAGCTACGACCCGGAAAACCATAGCGAAATGACCCGCCTGCGGGCCGCCAAGGTGGCGGGTGTTGCTAACAGCATCCCGGAGCACAGCGGCAAGGTCCTTGTTCTTGGTTGGGGCGGCACCCATGGCGCGATCACTTCGGCGGTCGAGGCGCTGCAGGCCGAAGGCCACGCGGTGACCAGCACCAACCTGCGCTACCTGAATCCCTTGCCACCCGACCTCGGCGCACTGCTCAAGGGTTTCGACAAGGTGCTCATCCCGGAACTCAACTCCGGCCAACTTTGCATGCTGATCCGGGCGCGTTTCCTGATCGATGCCGTTAGTTTGCCGAAAATCAAGGGGCGCCCGTTCAAAATCAGCGAAATCCGCGATCGCATCCTGCAACTCCTCAACGACTGATCTCCATGACCACAGAACTGCAAAACGTCCCGCCGCATGCGGAATTCAGCCGCAAGGATCTCGTCACGTCCAACGACGTCCGCTGGTGCCCGGGCTGCGGCGATTACGCGATTCTCAATTCCCTCCAGCGCACGTTTCCGGAACTCGGCGTGCCGCGCGAGAACTTCGTCATCGTCAGCGGCATCGGCTGCTCCAGTCGCTTTCCGTATTACATGAACACCTACGGGTTTCATAGTATCCACGGCCGCGCGCCCACCGTGGCCACCGGCATCAAGGTCGCCAACCCCGATCTATCAGTTTGGATCGTCACCGGCGACGGCGACGGCCTGAGCATCGGCGGCAACCACATGCTCCACCTGCTTAGGCGCAATCTCAACGTCACCGTGCTGCTTTTCAACAACCGGATCTATGGTCTGACCAAAGGTCAATACAGTCCCACCTCGCCGCTCGGCACCAAGACCAAGACCACGCCCACCGGATCGATTGATAATCCGATTCACCCGTTGTTGTTCGCGCTTGGTGCCGAAGCCACGTTTATTGCCCGCACCGTGGACAACAACCCGAAGCACATGGTGGAGATCTTCACTGCCGCCCACCAACACCAAGGGGTTTCATTTGTCGAAATCCTCCAAAACTGCGTGATCTTCAATGATGCCACTTGGGATCCGGTTTACAGCAAGGAAAACCGCGACAGCCAGATGCTCTTCCTCGAGACTGGCAAACCCCTGCTCTTCGGCAAAAACAAGGAAAAGGCAATCCGCATCACGGGCCTCGCCCCGGAAATCATCGATGCCGCCACCGCCGCTCCCAATGAAATCCTCATCCATCAACCGGAGCAATCGAGCCCGTTGTATTCCCAAATGTTAGCTACTTTGGGACTGCCGGATTTCCCCACCCCGGTGGGTGTCATCCGCCAGATCCAACGCCCGACCTACGAATCCCTCATCCACAACCAGGGCGAGCAAGCCAAAACCAAACGCGGCACCGGCACCTGGCAGGAATTGCTCCATGGCGATTCAACGTGGACGGTCGCGTGATGAGCCAAGGACCGCGAGTCTCCAGACTCGCCAGCGCCAAGGACCGTGAGTCTCCAGACTCGCCAACGCCAAGGACCGCGAGTCTCCAGACTCGCTAACGGAAGACACCAAAAAACATGCAGCGTCCGCCACTCCACCATGTCTATTCCTCCACAGGCGAGTCTGGAGACTCGCGCTCCACCCTGCCGTCCGCCACTCCACCATGTCTATTCTTCCACAGGCGAGTCTGGAGACTCGCGCTCCACCCTGCCGTCCGCCTAGCCACTTTATCTATTCTTGCACAGGCGAGTCTGGAGACTCGCGGTCCACCCTCCCGTCCACCCTCCCGTCCGCCCTCCCGTCCTTTTTCATTCCCGCGCTGCTCCACGGCCAATCCTCCGGGGTTGCACACAGCCCGGCCTTCACTGGATTATTCCTCAAGTAGGCCCGCGCATTTGCCAGATGATCCAAATCGCGAATATAGCGATCATGGTAATCCAAGGCCCAGAACGGCCCACGGTGCCCCGCATGTTCTGCATTGATTTTCCTCGCGGTGAATGTCTTCCATGATCTAACAATTTCACCCAACGAGGTTCCGAAACAACAATGCATCAGCACATGCACATGATTCGGCATCACGCACCACTCCAACAACCGGTAACGATCCCCGTCGAAGCGCAGGAACGCAGTCTGCACAATCTCCGCACAAGCGGGTTCCCTCAACAGACAACTTCCATATCCCGCATCCTCATATCGGGCGACCATCCGGCGGAGTTGTGTTTGGAGTTTTCCCTCGTCCAAACCGCTGCGCTCCAATTCCCTTTTCCAGCCAAGCACCACTTTCGCGGGCAGGGCATCCGCCAATCGGAACGTCAGCGCCTGGATCTCCCCGGCAGCATCCAAATGTGGTAGATACCCCCGCGAATGCCAACCCTTGTGCCGGAAATCTTCATGCATTCACAAGTGTGGCATCTCTTCCCACGGACCGCGAGTCTCCAGACTCGCCAGTGCAAGAAAAGTCAAAGGGACAGAGGTATGTGGCGTTTCTTTGGCTGTCCGGCCACTGGCGAGTCTGGAGACTCGCGGTCCTTCTTTGGCTGTCCGGTCACTGGCGAGTCTGGAGACTCGCGGTCCTTCTTTGGCTGTCCGGCCACTGGCGAGTCTGGAGACTCGCGGTCCTTCTTTGGTTGTCCGGCCACTGGCGAGTCTGGAGACTCGCGGTCCTTCCTTGGTTGTCCGGCCTGGCATCATCGGGCAGTCCGTGGCTCGGATTCAAACACCCACACTCATTTTGCGCTTTGTTCTGCGGGGAGCCTGGCGCAGCGTCCCCGCCGTGGACAGGAACCGTTCGGGAGTTTTGGCCGCCCTGGCGGCGTTTTTCTTGTGGGGCATTCTGCCGGTGTATTGGAAAGCGCTCGATTTCCTGCCGCCGCCGGCGATTGTCGCGCAGCGCACGCTGTGGTCGCTGGTGATTCTGCTAGGGATACTGGCATGGCGGCGAGAAGGCCGGACGTTGCGGGATGGCATGCGCAATCCGCGTGCGGCGGGATGGCAATTGCTCGCCGGGGCTCTGTTAGCCTCCAACTGGCTGCTGTATGTTTGGGCGACCTTGAATGGGCGCATCATCGAGTGTGCGCTCGGCTATTATCTCAATCCGTTCTTCAACATGCTTTTTGGATTCCTGTGGTTCGGGGAAAGGCACACCCGCCTGCAACTTGTGGCCATCGCGCTGGCCTTGTCGGGCGTGGCACTCCAGATGCCGGCGGTCGGCCGTTTCCCGTGGGTGGCACTCACCCTGGCGCTGACGTTTGCACTCTATGCGGTGGTGAAAAAGCGCGCCCCGCTCGGTGCACGGTTGGGCCTCACCGCCGAAACCGCCATGCTCGCCCCCATCGCGCTCACCTGGCTCATGCTGCACTCGGCATCTCCCGCAGCGGCCTTCGGCGCAAGCTGGCCGCATGCGGCGCTCGTCGTCGGGGCGGGTCTGGCCACCACGTTGCCGCTGATATGTTTCGGCCATGCGGTGCGGACCATCCGCCTCACCACGCTGGGCATCCTGCAATTCCTCGGCCCCACCTTGCAGTTTCTCATCGGCTGGCAACTCTATCACGAACCCATGACCGGTCCCCGCCTGCTCTCGTTCGCCCTCATCTGGCTCGCCGTGGCAATCTACGCCGCTGACGCCGCCATGCGCAGAAATCGGCAATCTGAGATTTGAAATTTCCACACGCGTGCTCCGCGTGACCGGGTGTGTAGGGCAAATGATGACAGGTTTATCATATACACACACGCTATTCAGTCCTCGTCTGCGGGCTTAGGGTTTTGGTGTAGCGACCTGCACCAAGGTTAGCCCATTCAAGTCTCCACCCATACCCATGCCATGAACACCAGCCACTTGGCCGCCCTAACAGCAGCCGTCATCACACTCGGCACCCTGATGCCGAAGCCCGCACATGCGCAGACGAGCCCCTCGATTCCGATAGGTTCGTTGAGCGCTTTCCCGACGGTCGTGATGACCGGCACGAAACCCACCCTGACGTGGAGCATCAATTATCCATCGGTCGTGAAGGATTACGTCACCGTCACGCCACCAAGCACGGTCACGCCCAAGCAGAATCTGGTTTGCGACATCAGGATTCTGGGGGCGGGCGTGACCACGCAAAACTCAAATGGCACGATCAATTATATTCAGACCAGAGGCTTTGTCCGCTACAACGGATCATCGAGTTGGACGACGATCTTCGATGGCAAGCAAACCGACACGGTCGTGCAACAACAGGGAATCCTCCCGTTGTTCAAAGGCATCAGCGTCACTACGGCCAAAGCGATGAATTTCGGGGGACAGTATTACTGGAACGGCGCCTGGAGCACGGCCCGTTACTCAACAAGCGGATCTTATATCAAGGCCTTGGTCAATGGCGACACTTGTCCTTCCAGAGTTCCGGATTACAACGCTCCTTCGCTGGAAAGTTTCCTCAAGCCCTATCTGGATTCTTCGAGAAAAGTGCGGATCGGCCCGATGGATGTGATCATCTTCATGGAGTTGACCCATACGAGTACCGACGACGTGGGTTACGACGAGCAGGACTTGGTGTTTCTCGTCACCTACCGCACCCCTTGAGACCATGAAAACCACTATTCTAACGGAATTGGCCGGCCTTGCCGTGGTGGCCGCCATGGGTGCCACGGGATTTGCCGAGGTGCCCGTCATGCGGGATGCCGCAACCCACGAGGAACTTGTCCTGGCCCTGCGCAAGGCCGAACAAAAGGATCCGATGAAACACCTGCCCGTGGCCAAGAGCGCGGATGCCACGGTGGCGAAGCAACCGCAAAGCCTGCTTGGCGAGTCGGACATCATCTCGTTCGGCGGGCTTGCGACTCTCGTTCCCAAACGTGCGATCATCCAGATTCCCAAGAGTTGCACCGAGCGTCTGAAACTCGAGCCCGGCGCGAAACTCGTGAGTTGGGCGGATTTCTACGCTCTCAACCGCGGTTGGATCACCACTGTGGAAATCGCCCTCGTGCAAGCCGAAGGCAAGCTGCCGCTTGCTGAAGATACCCGGAAGCAGATGACAAAATGCCGCAACCTCGTGGTCGCGACCTATCAGGGAGGGCCTATTTCAATGCTGCCGCCCAAGCCCACTGCCAAACCCACTGCCAAACCCACAACCGAATCCGCCTCCCTACCGCCATGAAACCATTTGTTTGCTCGATTCCTGCCGCCCTGCTCGCCTTCCCGCTGTTTGCAGTGGATACGCCGACATACACCAATTATCTCCGCCAGTTTCAAACGCCATCGGGTGTGGTCTGGGATTGTTCCGAGACTGTGGATCCCAATGGTTCGAAGCTGTCTTCTCTCGCGATTAATCCGGGGGGCGCGCGGTTTGACCTGTGGACGATCAAATCCACGCCTCTCACCGAGTATCTCTTGAATACCTGTTATGTCGGCACCTATGTGCCCCTTGCCAGCGTGTCCATCCGCACTGAAGACCTCTCCTCCCCTCCCCCCCCCACCCCAGAGCAAATTGCAGCAGGAAATCTGCAGGCCCCGTGGATCGCGCGAACGCGTGCGGACCGACCGTTTTATGTGGATGTTACGGTAAGTGGCTTGCTCAGTGGAGCGGCGGATCCAGATGCCTCGAAAAGTGTCAAACTGATGCGCCATGTGCAGTCTTACGGAGTTGGTGGCACGGGTGTGGGCATCGACCGCACCCTGGCCACGCTTCTCACCCAGGCATCGATCACCACGAACGGCATGCAAACCCTGACCTACGTCCTGAATTCGGTGCCAGGCGCGGATCGGGCGAAAGTGCGCGGGGAGGAACGCTTCTCGGTGTTTACGATCGCGGACATCAGGCCTCCAACCTATAATGTTCCGGAGACTCAGATATCCTCCCAGTTCATCCAGTTCTGGCCGGTGGCGGATGGCACGATCACCGGAATCACCCCAGGGCAGATCATCCGCATGGCCATGCCTCAGGTCACCTTTACCTTGAATGATCTCTATCCGAATTCGCGAACCTTCGCCCAGGTTTACAAAGGTAGTCTGCAGTCAGGTGTCACGGGAACCGTGGTGACTGGTTCCAATCTGGTCATTAACGACTCGATTCCCTCCAACCGTGTCCTGATAGTGAACAACTATGATAAAGTGTTCGACTCCGTTGACGCCTCCGGCGTCTCCGTGGACCCGGACGGTCTGTGGACGATGGAACTGCTCACCGTGACACCGTTCGGGACCGACCGTCTGGCCTACGTCAGCTTTACTTTGGACCGGACCCTCAAGTTGAACGGCACGTTCACCACGATTGAATGAATCAAGGTTTTTTCAGATCTTTCAACTCCTCGAGCAATTCCTTCCTGAAGTTCTCATTACGATAGATCAGTGAAAACCGCGCATCCCTGGATTTCCGCAGCAAGTCCTCCACCTCGGTGAAAGCGAGCAGGAGGAACAACCCTTTGACAGGCTCCCGATGAAACGCTTGTGTCCGCGTCACGAACTGGTCATCCAACGAGCGCTGCTGCTGGTTGGTGAGGAGCGGGCCGTNNNNTCAACGACAATCTGTTTCCGCAGATCATTGAAACGGGATTCCATCAGATCGGCCGAAGCCTCCCGGTCGAAGTAATGGATGGTGAGTTCGTAGAGTTTGCCGGCGAGAAACCGGCACTCCACCGCGCCCGCCTTGGTCCCGGGCAAGAATCCCGTGCGGGGTTCGATTTTCAGGATGCGCAAGCCCACTTGATCACCCGGCAGGGAAATGGTGACGTCCAGTGCATGCCGGGACGCCCAAGCCAGCAACTTTTCCGGGGAATCGCCCCAATGCAGGCCGAACGGGGGCTGCAAGAGAGCTTGCGCCGGCGCCTGTCCGGCCACCAGCAGCAGGATGGCAATCCGCAATGTCCACCTGAGAAATCGCTCGCGCATGGGATGAGCCTTGCGGGTTTCCGGTCGTTCCGCAAGGCGCGATCATGGCGAGCGGGCATGCTGTTGATCGAGGCGGCGATGTCGCTGTCCATCCTCACGGTTCTGGGATTGGTGTTGCTCAAGCTCTCGCTCAACATCCTGCATCCGCGGCAGTGGATCATCCAACAAACGCTGTCCGACGCCTACCTGACCTATGAGCGGGCCTATGCGGAGCGCATCCCGTTTGAGAACCTGCTCGCCGTCGATTCGCCCTGGCCGGCGTTTCCGACGACCACGACGACGGCGGTCGAAATCGGCCGTCTTGCGGGGAGCCACGTGGTGACCGGAACGCTGGTGCGCACGCGTTTCCCGGATGCTGGCAATTATCCGCTCGACGGCGGTACCGGCACCGTCTCCACCAACCCCGCCGCCATGAAGGTATGGAAGGCACAGAGCGTGTTGACCTACACGATCGGCACGCGCAACTACGCCAAATCCCGCACCGTCCTGCGCTCCCAATGAAACGCAACCGCCATCCCATGCGTCGCGGCTTCACGCTGATCGAATTGTCGTTGGCCATCATCATGGGCATGCTGACCAGTTCGATGGTGCTCGCGTTGTTCAACCAACAACTCGCGTTCCTCAAGATCTATCAAACCCAGAACTTCCTGACGGAGGAGGCACCGATGATCAGCATGCAGGTGGGCCGCCTGTTAGGCAAGGCGGAGCGTTTCCGCCTGCATGACACGGTGGCGGACGCGTTGGCGGGGACGAATCCGCGCCTGACGGCGTCGCCGGTGTTGGTGTTGAACTTCCGCCAGTTGGACGGGACGATGCGGGCCTCGATCCTGGCGTTTGAAAACCGTGGGGCAGGGATGGCGCTGTATTATTACGTCGTGCCAATCAGCGGAGTTCTCGCCGCGCCGCAGTGGTATGTCACCAAGAAACCGGCCAACATTTCTTTTGCCATGCAGCAGGGCGTGCTGCGCATGATTCTCACAGGTCCGGCCGGGGAACAAATCATCTACTCGGGAACCATGCAACAATGACCACATCATCCACCAAACGCGGGAAACCCGGCTTCGTTTCGTATGTCCTCGTGCTCACGACGGGCGCGATCCTCACAATGCTGATGGTCATGACCTATCGCCGTGCCACCAACGGCATGGCCGTGCAGAAAAACGTCCAGTTGAACATTGACTACAACGAAAAGGAGGACGCCATCCTGCGCTCCATCGTGGCGATCACGCCCAACCGGGCGATGCTGGCGATGCAGCACAATTCCAGCTCGAGTGATGCGATCAAGTTTCCCCTGCGCTGGCAGAACATCTTCACGGAGGCCCTGGCACAGGCCAACGCCAAGTCATCCATAGCTGACAACTTGCTGACATCCCTCGCCATTACCAACCTCAGGTCGGGCAACTCGGGCGATTCGACACTCGGCACACCGAGTGCGATTTTCACGGCGATCAAGCCGGAAACCGGCTATGTCTCGGTGGGCGTCAATCGCAGTCTCACCGGATACCCGCCGCCACTCACCACCAGCACCACCATCCGGGCCCTGGATCTGGTCTATCCGATCATCACCACGGACAAGGTGTATGGCACGCTCGCCCAGAGCGGTGTCGGACTGCCCGTCGCAACCTATCCGAATTACAACCTGCTGACATATCCGCGGATCAACTTCGGTTATGCCAAGCCGGGCGATCCGTTTGTGGCGCGGCGGAACTGGTGGGCGTTTTCCATGGATGTCGGGGCGCACGACGCGGCACTGACCAGGCTCGCCCGGCCGGGTCGTGACTTCGTGCTGTCGATATACGAAGTACCGTCGCAACTGGCGATCAGCGCGTCGGCCTTCATGTCGCTCGGGCGGTATGCCTCAGGCGATGCATGGCAGAACGTGACGATCAGCGGCGGGGTGTTTGCGGGCAAGGCGGCGGTGGAGGGGACCACGGCGTTTTCCGCCTTGGCCAGTCGGCGGGGCATGACCTTGTCCGGCAGCACCACCCTCGGTGGCCAGAGTTTCGCGACAAATCCCTTCCAGCCGGGCGTGCGGGAAACCTATCAACTGACCACAGGCGATTTTTTCCCGGTGTCCCTTGCCTCGGAAAGCGGCCGGGTGGCGTTTGTGCCGATCAACCGCGGCGCGGACTTCTTCGATCGCTTCGCGCATGCCACGGAGAGCAGCGTGCTGTCTCCCACCACTTGGAACAATTACTCGATCGGCGCCCTGCAATGCGCGATGCGGTTGGACATCACCCAGGTGGTAAGCGCGCTGAACAAGACGCCGACCGCGCTGCGGTTTTCCTATCTGAAAGGCGGCGTCCGCCAGGATCTGAGCATCTCACTGACCACGGGCGTGGCCACCGGTCTGCCGCCGGGATACCTGCCGTGCTGCGTAGAGAACGAGACCTATAACTTCGGCACGGCCATGGTGGATCTGGCCTATGGGAAAAACGGCACTTATGCCTATCAGACCGGGCAGACCGGATCGGTCACCTTCAACAACGCCCGCTTCGGCGACCCGCTCGTCGGGGTTGTCAAGGCGGGCTATTACAAGCCGAGCTATCCGTTTGAAGTGAAGTCGCTCACATCGGGGAAAATATGTATAGCGGTGTATCCCCAGCGTTTTTCCGCGTTTCTAGCCGCGCTCAACGCGGACACCACGGCGGTGAACAGCTCGTTGGTGGTGAATGTCGATTACACGAATATCGGCGCGACCTATCCGCTGAAGCCATTGATTCCCTGCACCGACCTCGATTACGGCTGTATTCTGCAGGAGTGTGCGGATTTCACGGCATTTACCAAGGGCTTTTCCCTGGTCACGAACCTCCGCACTTACATCGGGGATGATTTCAACATCGTTCAGGCAACGCCACCGGCAGGTTATACTCCCGTCTCCGGTATCTATTATCCACCTTGTTCGTTGTTCACGCCGGAGAAGCGCTACGGAGTGGATGTGAATCCCTACGCCGTTAGAATGGGCGGGCAGATCGGTTCGCTGGCCAGTGACCTGATCACCAATCCGGTCCGCCCGCTGGATTCCAAAAACGTGAGCGGCGCCGCCATCACCGCAGACCGCATCACCGTCAATCTGCGGCCCATCGTCCACCCCGCCGAGTTGCCGCCCATCACCATGAAAAACTGGCTGGTGGTGCTCGAAGAACGCCGCAAGGAATTTGTCGGGTTCTAAGCGACCAGAGAAGATATATGATCTGATCTCTGATCTCTGATCTCTGGTCTCTGGTCTCTGGTCTCTGGTCTCTCACTCCTCTACATAGAGGATGCGTCCGCAGTCCTCGCAGCGGGCGATTTCGCGGGCGGCTTGGGCGGCGACCACGGTGGAGGCGATGAGTTTCATGTGACAACCGCCGCATTTCCCGTCCTGCAGCGGAGCCACCACCAGGCCGATCTTGGATTTGAAGAGGCGCTGATAGAGCGGGAGGATGGATTCCGGCACTTGCGCGGCGCAGGTTTCCCGCTGCGCCGCCACTTCGCGGTGCTCGGCTTCGAGACGATCGCGACGTTGGGCAATGGCCGCCAGATCTTCCTCGACGAGCGCGCGGTCATGGGCGCAGGCGGCTTGTGCGGCTTGCAACGCAGCCCGCGCCACGTCCATCTCCTCCATCAACTCCAATTCACGCGTTTCCAAATCATCGACGTCTTTTTCGTAGCGCGTGATTTCATGGCCGATGGCCTGATACTCGTCATTCTTGCGGGTCTCGAATTGCTGGAGTTTCAGGCGTTGGATCGTGGTGCGGCGGGTGCCGGCGTCCAATTCCAGCCGTTTCAGCCGCACCTCGCAATCCAGCACGGCCTGATGCGCCTGTTTCTCGGCCCCCTCATCGTTGAGCAGCCTGGCCTTGGCCCGGGCCTCATCCTGAGGGAGTTTTTCGAGATCTGGCGAGCGCCAGCAGGCGGCGGTCACGGTCTTGGAGAATCAACAGCGCACGAACTTCATCCAGCATTCCTGTTGGGTAGCCGCCCGCAGCACCGACGGCAAGCCCCGCGTGCGGAGATTTTTTGATTCGTGGAAAAATTTCAGTGCTGCGGCAGGGCGGGCTCGCCGCTCCAATCGTACCATGGGCCTTGCGGCACCTGCCGCTCGTCCATAAAACGCCATTCGACGGTGCTCCCGCTGCGCAGTCCAAGGTAATCAGCCACGGCGGGACTCAGATCGATGCCTGCCGATTGATTGCGGTTGGGACGTGGCGCTTCATTGCCAAAGACGTATTGCCAGTGATCGACCTCGAACGGTCCGACATCCTCCCACTGCGCATAACAAACGCGGCCGGCATGATGGATGGCAACCCAGCGGCCCTTGCAGACGGAAATGCCGTCACCCCGATAGCTTGCCCAAAACCACGGAATCACCCCTGATGCCTCGCGCCGATGAACCCCGCCTTTGGCCACATCATTGTACGGCAGTGCCACATAAAATGGATTGAGCCGCGGAGTAAACCCCGCAGGGCACCAACCGTCTCGCCGCCCGGGCGCGTCAACCCCACCGAAATTGGCCTGCCAGTTCTGGTCCCACGCGCTTTGGTTGTTAGGCACCGGGTTGTGCTCACTCGCCAACTCGCCCACCCAGAACACCGTGGCCACCACATTGCGCTTCCACGGCATGCCCGCACGCACCCCATCACGGGAATTTTCAATCACCACCCGCGCCGCCGCCGGAACCCCGTACGGATCACTCAGCGAGGGCAACACCTCGCGGCGCTCATCCAGAAACCCCTCATGCACCCGCACCAACCGCTCCGA
>JAPLUJ010000482.1:16344-20149 GCA_026397695.1 Verrucomicrobiota bacterium
CCCCTAACAGCGCGGCACTCACCATCCCAAATGCCAATCCTATCGTTTTCATGTCCGTCGCAACATCGATTGATACGCTTTGTCTGCCGATCTAACGGGCATGCTGGGGTTTTTCCGGGGCTGCACAAGGGAAATCTTCACTGCGGCAGGGTTGGTTCTATCATGATTTGCTGATGCCGAGGCGGCGCTCCAGTTCGCGCAGGTTGAATTCCGTGAGCGTCGGGCGGCCGTCGGCAGTGCAATACGGCAGTTCGCAGGCGAATAAATCGGCGAGCAGCGGCCGAGCCTCCGCCAGGCGCGGTTCTACCAGAACGGCGGCGCGTTTCGCGAGCACGCGTGCCAAGCGCTCGAAGGTGAAACGGGAGGCGCCCGGGACCGGATCGTGCAGCAGTTCATCTAACAAACCACCGAGGAACAAGCGCGGGGGCAGGCCGGCAGGGCGCGGATTTGCACGGTGTTGCCGCCAAAGGATTCCACTTCGATCCCGGCATCCTCCAGGGCGATGCGTTCGCGCAGCAGGAGGTCGAGATCGCGCGGGTCCATCTCTAACAAAACTGGCACTAACAATCCCTGGCTGGCCACGGTGCCATCGCGCTGGCGCAGCAGGTTTTCATAAGCAATGCGTTCCCTGGCGGCCTTCGGATCGAAGAGCACCAGGCCGTCCGCGCTTTCCATCACCACGAACCGGTGGTGCAACATGCCGAGGATGCGGAAATCCGGCACTCCCCCACCCTGCTGCGGAGGCGTGAGATCCGTGAGCACCGGCGTGGCGGCAACCGCAGGCGCGGGTTGCCATTCGGGAAGCATGGCCTGGGGCGCACGCAAGCCCGACGCCACCGGCGGCGGCACCGCACCCCCAGCCATGGCTGCGGCGGGTGCCGCTGGCACCACGGACACAGCCGCCGGACGCTGCGGCAGCACCGGCGCGGGCGGGCGCAGCCCTAACAGCACAGCTTCGAGAATCGCATCGCGCACATCCACCGGCCGGTGGAACCGCACCTCGCGCTTGGCCGGATGCACATTGACGTCCACCAGCATGGGCTCGAGATCGATCCACAACCAGGCGGCCGGATGCAAACCATCGGCCACCGCACCGCGGAAGCCCTCGGCCAGCGCCCGCGAAATAACCGCATCCTCGACCGGCCGGCCGTTGAGAAACACACATTGATGCCGCCGCCCCTTGCGGGCATGCGTGGCCGGCAACACGAATCCCTCCACCGCAATGCCGTTGCCGTGCGTGAGGGGCAGCGCGATCAACTCACGCGCCAACTCCGGCCCTAACAACTGCCGCACCCGCTCCAACGCGCGCGGCGCGGGCGGCAAATCAAATACCTCGCGGTCATCACGCCGCAGGCGGAACCGGACGTGCGGCGCCGCCAGCGCGTGCAACCGCAACTGGTGCTCGACGTGCGCGGCCTCGGTGGATTCCGCCCGCAGGAATTTCCGCCGCGCCGGCATGTTGAAAAACAACGCCTTCGCCTCGATCACCGTGCCGGGTGCGCAACCGGCGTCCCGCACGTCGCGGATTTTGCCGCCCTCTACCAGAATTTCCGTGCCGGCCACTGCGGCGGCCTCGCGCGTCACCATGCGGAAGCGCGAGACACTCGCAATGCTCGGCACCGCCTCACCGCGGAATCCCAAAGTCCGGATCGCCACCAGATCCCCGGCCGTGCGCAGCTTGCTCGTCGCATGCCGTTCTAACGAAAGCAACGCGTCCTCGCGCGACATCCCGCAACCGTCGTCACTCACCCGGATCAAGGCCGCGCCGCCCTGGTCCATATCCACGCAAATTTCGCGCGCTCCGGCATCGAGGCTGTTTTCCACCAACTCCTTGACCACCGAGGCCGGCCGTTCAACCACCTCGCCCGCCGCCACCTGGCTGGCCAGAATATCGGAAAGAACACGGATCTTCGGCATCGGCCACAAGATAAAGACTCAAGACTTCAAGACGCAAGACTGAAGACAGGAGATGCAGAACAAGGATGAAAACAAAGTTGACAACTTGTCCAGTTGAGGTAGTTTGGCCGCATGAAATCGGTGACGATTGCGGAATTCAAGCGCTGTCTGCCAGTCCTGCTGGGAGAGGTGGCGAAAGGTGCCAGCATTGTGGTGCAAAAAGGGAGATGCCGTGAGAATGTGGCCATCCTCGCCCCGTTTTCGAGCGGACAGGGTAAAGCACGCCATCTCGGAATTCTGGCCATGCGTGGCAAGCCGATCTTCAAAGACTGGCAAATGAGCGAAGACGACTTCCTCGCCTCCCGATAATCCATGGTCTGGATGCTCGATACCCATGCTTTGCTGTGGGCTTTGTTTGAACCGAGCCAACTCGGGCGCAAGGCTCGTGCCACATTGCAAAACCCAACACATGAAGTGCGTGTGAGTCCGGTGAGCTATTGGGAAATCAGCCTTAAATTCGGTTTGGGAAAGCTGGTGCTGCCACACACTGACCCTTCGGAAATTCCCTCTGCGGTGCATCAACTTGGTTTGAGCGAGGAACCCCTGACTCCTGAAATCCTCGCAACCTTCCACCGGCTTCCCTATGCCCCAAACCATCGTGATCCCTTCGATCGACTCCTTGTGTGGCAAGCCATCTGTCGCGGCTATACCCTTCTGAGCAAAGACCGAGCCATGCCGTTTTTCAGCGTTTATGGATTGCGTTTCGAGTGGTAGGTACCCTCGGACACCTCACTTCTGTCTTGCATCTTGAAGTCTTGCGTCTTGCGTCTTGGGTCTGTGCCTGCTCACTCTGGCCGCGCACCCATGGCCGGCTTTTTCAAATCCCTCTATCAAAAAATCACCAATCGCGCGGAAATCGCTTGGGACAACCTGGAGTCCGATCTCATCAGCTCGGACCTGGGCATTCATCTAAGCACCCGGATCCTCGACGAACTGCGCGCCCTCGGGCGGGAAATCTCCGCCGATGACGTGGTGGAAACCACCCGCCGCCAACTCGCCGGGCGTCTGCCCGAGGACTCCGCCCCGCCCGTTCCGCGCGCGGATGGCCAGCCCTTCGTGATCCTCGTGGTGGGCGTCAACGGCACCGGGAAAACCACCTCGACCGCCAAGCTCGGCCTGTGGCTTAAAAACCGCGGCCATTCGGTCATGCTCGCCGCCGCCGATACGTTCCGCGCCGCCGCCGTCGAACAACTCCAGCACTGGGGCGAACGCCTCGATCTAACGGTCGTCAAGGGCCATCCGAATGCCGACCCGTCATCGGTGTGTTTTTCCGCCCATCAGCAAGCCATCGCCGCGCAGGCCCGGTTCCTCATCTGCGACACTGCGGGCCGCATCCACACCCGCCACAATCTGATGGAAGAACTCGGGAAAATCCGCCGCACCCTCGCCAAACAGGATGCCAGCGCACCCCATCTAACACCCAACTCGGCATCCCGCCGCGGTTTCTGGGCACCGGCGAAGAACCCACCGCCTTCGCGATTTTCCACAAGGACACCTTCATCCGCGATATCCTCTGAGCCTGCGGCGTGACAGCGTTTCCCATCCGCCGCGGGCAAAGGACCGCGAGTCTCCAGACTCGCCTCCAGGCGCTCCCTCTCATCTCCCATCTTCCGTCTTCCATCTTGCGTCTCACTCCCGCAGATGGTCGATGCAGTATTCCCGCCCATCGCGGCCGACCCTGAACTCCAGGTCGTGATCGGTCACGTCGGTCCGGCCGCACGACACACAACTGTGGAAGGCCACGCTCTCCGGTTCCTTCGCGGCAAGGAACCTCCGCTTGCGCTGGGTGGATTCAAGCACCCGCGCCGTCCCGCGCAACGCCGGGATGCCGGCAAATATCAGATAGTTC
>JAPLUJ010000458.1 GCA_026397695.1 Verrucomicrobiota bacterium
AGCGGAAGGTGAACGGCTCACACGGCGCCTTGCCTTTGACCTCCGCGACCACGCGCGGCTCGGACCAGGTCAGTCCGCCGTCGGCGGTGCGCGTTTGCATCACCTGCAGGGCGGGCCCCGCCGCGCGGTGATAGAAACCGAGGTAGCTGCCGTCCTTCAGGCGGGTGACCGAGCTGAATGTCATGACACACTCAAAGCCCAGCGGCTTCATTTCCGTCCACGTCTTGCCCGCGTCTTCGCTGACGATGCGGGGCATCAGCGGCTGCCCCGAGAACACCCACAACCGCTCCTTGTTTTGGGGATCGACCATTCGATAGATGCTCGGGCAGTTGCGGTGCGTTTTGAAACCCGGCGGCAACTCGTCGTCCAAGCGTTTCCAGGTGAGTCCGGCGTCATCGCTGCGCGCCATGGGACCGGCCGGCCCGCCGTGTCCCACCGACCAGACGCAGAACATGGTTTTCCCATCCGGCAGTAACACGGTGGTCGGATGACCCTGATAAACCTGCTCCGTTCCGGCGGCTATGATCACGTGCCGCTGGGTCTGTTGCGAGATATCGACCACCGGCAGATCTTCCGTCTCCACCTTGGCGTTGAGGACCTTTTCGTCCGCGGCATGGGCTGTTGCGGCAAGACCAAGACCGACCGCTGCGGCCAGCCAATATCCAACCATATGATGCTTTTTAATGGTTGTTCTGTTCATGTTGGTTTAACCCGGTGGTTGCTGTAACGTTGACCACTCCTGAAATCTTACAAGGATTATTGCCGTGACTGGCATGGCCGCAGACAACCCGGACACCAGATACCAGAGGTCAGAGGACGGAGGGCGAGCCGAGACGGGGCGCGAGGGCGAGCCGGAGACGTCGGAGTAACGGATGATAGACGGATTGCGTCGCGCCGCGACTAGGAAGGTGATCGGAAATGAAACTGTGTATCATGATTTCACCAGGGTCTTCATATCCTTATGTTAGAATCCATCATTCCGCCGCTAGGGAAAATTGCTGCGATCACATCACTAATCGGTGAACAACATGCTCTTCCCTACCAAGGCACGCCGGACGATGACCGCAACCGTTTCCTGGTCCGATTGTGTCTTGCGTAACAGCTTGATCTACAGAGTTTCTGGGATTATATCCGTCACGGTTTTCATTGGTAAGACCGAGATCTTACCGGGACCTGCCAAGGTAACAATAAAAATCCCATGCGTGAAAAATTCCTTGTGCCTGCGATGCCGTTGGATAGTCTGCGGGTGCGATAACTTTCTAACAAGCAACCCGCCCGAGCATGCCCCGACAAGAAACCATGACCTCCCGGGAGCGCGTCCTGTGCACGCTCGATCAAACCATCCCGGATCGCGTGCCGATCGATCTCGGCGGCAATCAGACCGGCATCCACAAGAACGCCTACCGCAATCTCATCAAGCACCTCGGCATCACCGATGATCTGCGCATCATGGACGCCGTGCAGCAACTGGCAGATCCTTGCGAACAAGTGCTCGAGCGACTCCATGTGGACACGCGCTACATCCGTGCCGGGGCCGCCGACAGTTGGCATGGCGGCATCGTCCGGACCACGCGCGACGGTCAGGAATGTATCCAGGGCGAAGTCCCACCGGAAAATATCCTGGCCTTGTTCGACACCGCCTACGAATGCGGCTTTTACCCCTGATCTTCCACGGCGCATGGATGTTTGATCAAACCGCCGGCGGTTTGCCAACGGCCACGACTTGAAATGGCATGCGGTGGGTGCCATCCCACCCCATCTCGGATCCGCCGCAAGAACCACACGCCACCGTTGCCGTGTGGCGGGTTCTCGGTTATATCCATCGCGACGATGAATGTTTGCGCACCGTTGAGCTACTGCCCGGATCTGCTCCGTTATGCCCGCCGCTTGACCCGCGAGGTGATGGTGGGCCATGTGGGGATCGGTGGCCGCAACCCGATCCGCGTGCAATCGATGATCACTGCGGACACCCGCGACACCCCGGCCTGCGTGGCCGAAGTGCTGGGCTTGGCGGACGCCGGCTGCGAGATTGTTAGAATCACCGCCCAAACCAAGGCCTACGCCGCGAACTTGCAGCACATCGCGCGCGCCGTGCGCGCCGCAGGCTGCCCAGTGCCGTTGGTCGCGGATATCCATTTCAAACCGGACGCCGCGCTCGAAGCCGCAAAATGGGTCGAAAAAGCGCGCGTCAATCCCGGCAACTACGCCGACAAGAAGAAATTCGCGCTGCGCGAATACAGCGATGCCCAATACGCGGAGGAACTTGATAGAATCCGCGCGGAGTTGGAACTCGGCCGCGCCATGCGCATCGGCACCAACCACGGGTCGCTCTCGGATCGCATCATGAACCGCTACGGCGACACCCCGCTCGGCATGGTCGAAAGCGCGCTGGAATTCGCCCGCATCGCCCGCGATCACCACTATCATGCACTCGTTTTCTCGATGAAGGCATCCAACCCGAAGGTGATGATAGAAGCATACCGCCTGCTCGCCGCCCGGCTCGCTGCCGAAGGCCCGGATTGGAACTATCCGATCCACCTCGGCGTGACCGAAGCCGGCGATGGCGAGGACGGCCGGATCAAGAGTGCCATCGGCATCGGCTCGCTCCTGGCAGACGGTATCGGCGACACCGTCCGCGTCTCGCTCACCGAAGACTCGGTGCATGAAATCCCGGTGGCCAAAGCACTGGTCGGCCCGTTCAATCGGTTAGGTGGCTGCGGCGTCCCGCCGCAGGCCGTGGCTGCGGCGTCCCGCCGCAGATCCCTCAGCAAGGATGCCGCCACAATTCACATCGACTGGGAAGACGTCGAAAAATCCGACGCGAGTTTCCTGCCTCATTGGAAATACGATGAAGGCATTTACGCGGTGACCTTCCGTCTAGCAGACTCGCTGCCGGACACGGTGATTAAAGCTTTCCACCAAAAGAAGAGAATCCTGCTCGAAAAACTCGCGGGCTATGCCCATGCGGCCGGTTCCCGCAGCACGATGGAGCGGATGATCGCGTTGCGTTCCGAGTTGGCAAACCTCCAACTCACCGGGATCGATCCCGAACTGGACAAAGGACATGGAGCCTGTCTCTTCAATGACGAGTCTCTCACCGATCTTGTGGCAAATGCCCTGCGGAATTTTGACGGGTTGAGATATGTGTTGATTGCATGGTGTGTAATGCCCAATCACGTTCACGCAGTCCTCAGGCCGGCGGCCGGTCATGAGC
>JAPLUJ010000474.1 GCA_026397695.1 Verrucomicrobiota bacterium
GGCTCCTGGCTCAACGGCGGACTCGTGGCCTCCTCATACCGCGGCAACGGCGACCCGTCGAACGCGGGCACCGAAAGCGGGTTCCGTGTTGCCAGTGTCCCTGAACCAAGTTGCTGGGTCCTAACGATATTCGCTAGTGGAATGTTGTTGGTCCGCCGGAAACGCTGATTCTTCCCTTTGATTCTTGATCCCGCGAAAGTCCTTGCGGAATGGCCGCAGCTCCCATAACTTGTGGATTGTCATTCGATTGCCCCGGGTTTCCATGAAAAATCCCCTCATCCCCTCCCTCCGTCTGGCCGTTCTGGCAGGCGTTTCGTTCGTCCCTCCGGCTCGGGCTGCAATTAACATCGACTATGTCAGCGTCGGGAATCCTGGCAATTATGGCAGCTTCTACGGTGTTGTGAGATACGCATATCAGATTGGGAAATACGAGGTGACCAACGCCCAGTATGCCGCGTTCCTGAATGCCAAAGGAGGTGCTAACAGTTATGGGATCTACAATTCGAAGATGTCATCCTACGGGATCGCTCAAACAGGCTCATCCGGTAGCTACACCTATAGCGTGACGAGTGGTTTTGAGAACCGTCCGGTGGTCTATGTCTCGTGGTACGATGCGGCCCATGGAAACCGGAGCCTACACGCTGAGCGGCAACACAGGAATAATCACCGTCAATCCGGGTGCCACGGTATATATTCCCAGTGAGGACGAGTGGTATAAGGCAGCGTATTACAACGGCGGCACCTCGACCTACTCGCTATATCCCAATGGGCAGAACTCGATCACCACGGCGGATGCGAATTACAATAACAGCGTGGGCCACAGCACCGACGTGGGTAGTTATGGCGGCGACCCGAGTTCCTACGGCACGTTCGACCAAGGTGGCAACGTTTGGGAATGGAATGATCGCGTCTATTCCGGCTCTTCAGGCTTGTTGCGTGGGCAGCGCGGGGGTTCCTGGTACAACCTCGGCGGCCCTCTGTACTCAGCGTACGGCTTCTACTCCGTACCCTCGCAAGAGACCTTCGACCTCGGGTTCCGCGTTGCCAGTGTCCCTGAACCCAGTTACGTGGTCCTTTCGATACTCGCTAGCGGAGTGTTGGTGATCCACCGGAAGCGCTGATCCTTCCCTTTGTCCTTTGTCTTCGGGGGGCGTCGCCATCTTGGCGGCATTTTCTGGCGTCTCGCCGGGAAACATGGAAATGACGCCCGAGGCGCAGCCTCGCTAACAAAATATCAAGAGCGCTCCGCAGGATGCGGAACGCAGCCGGCAAGATGCCGACGCTCCCCATCGTTCCGTTGACACCGCCACCGTCGCGTCTATCAATCTATCATGTCCAACACCCTCACCAACGTCAAAGACATCAAGGTCGCCCAGAAGGCGCTCATGCCCTTCATGGCACAACTGCTGCCGGTCACCGCGTTTTCCATCGACTTCAGCCCGCTGCCCGCCGACAAGCTCGACACGGTGCGCGTGCCCCTGGTCGGCGCGCCCAGCACGTCGAGCGACTTCGCCGATGGCCGCCAAGGCGCAGATCCCGGTCGGAGCCGCCACCAAGGAAGCCAACGCACCCACCGTGTTCGTTGTCCTTGAAGGCCCGGCCCTGATCGAACTGGACGGCACGTCGGCCTGCCGCATCAACCTGGTGGCGGGCGAGTACTCCTGAAAATTCCCGGTATGGTCTAACGGGGTTCGTGGGCACCCTCTCCGGGAAACCGGGGAGGGTGCTTGTTTGGAATCCGCACGATAGGTAAAGCCCGCCTTGACCTCTGGCGTAAATCTCAAACACCCCCCGGGTTTGGAGATCTGGCAATCTGGAAATCGGCGGGCCGAAATTCCATTTTGGCGGCAAACATGGAATTTATGCTTCCGAAATTCCAGGTTCGCAGATATTCTTCCCCTGTGATCCGCCAGGTTACAGGCAAGTACACCACCGTTTCCACTACCGGGGAAGCGTTCAAGGCGTTTGTTCCCAGCCCGCTGCCGCCCGAACCTCCCGTGGTTCTGGACGCTACCCTGGAGCAACTCCACAGCGAGGCCCTGATGGCCCTCGGGAGGCTGGATGGCATTACCAGCCTGCTGCCCGATCCGAAGCAATTCCTCTACGCCTACGTGCGCAAGGAGGCGGTTGCCTCATCGCAAATCGAAGGCACCCAGTCTTCGTTGGCCGACCTGCTTGCCCATGAAATGGAGTCGGCTCCGGGTGTTCCGCTAGATGACGTGCGGGAAGTGTCGGACTGCGTGGCGGCATACGACCATGCGGAACGGCGGCTGACGGAGGGCTTTCCACTTTCCCTCCGTCTCATCGCCGAGGCACACGCAAAACTGCTGGCAAGCGGCCGGGGCCAGACTCAATGCTCGGGGGAGTTCAGACGGAGCCAGAATTGGATTGGCGGCAGCCGCCCGGGAAACGCCCGGTTCGTCCCACCACCACCAGACGAGGTGATGACATGCATGGGATTGCTGGAACAATTCCTGCACGATGATCCAGTTAGAACGCTTCCGTTGATCAAGGCCGCGCTGGCGCATGTGCAGTTTGAAACGATCCATCCGTTCCTGGATGGCAATGGTCGCGTCGGTCGCCTGCTCATCACCCTGATCCTGAGAACCGAAGGGCTGTTGAAGTATCCGATCCTGCACCTGTCGCTTTTCTTCAAGGAACATCGCGCCAGATATTACGAACTGCTCCAAGATGTGCGCGTCACGGGAAACTGGGAGGCGTGGCTCGACTTTTTCCTTCAAGGCGTGCGGGACATTGCGACCCAAACCGCATCCGACATTCACCGGTCCTTGGACTTGTTCGAGCGGGACAGGCAGCGCATTGGCACATTTGGCCGGGCGGCGCGTTCGTCGCTACTGATCCACGACCAATTGAAACGGCAGCCTCTGGCATCGATCGCGGCACTCGCCACGGCCACCAATCTCACCCCGACGACCATCGCCTCGTCGCTCGGCAAACTGCGGAGCCTGGAAATTGTCAGGGAAGTCACGGGAGGGAGCTACGGCCGACTCTATGCGTATGATGGTTATCTCGCAATCCTGGCCGAGGGATCGGAAGCCATCCGTTGAGACACGCACGGCGCTTGATTGACAGGCGTGCCGGGGCATGGAACTCAAATCGGAAATTCTATCTGACCTGCGGCAACTTCTATCAGAGCATGGCGTGAGGGCGCGGTGGCAGGGGCTTGACCTGCTGGTTCTCGTCAGCCGCGTGAAGCGCGAACAGCAAATAGAGATGGGTGGGTTCGTGGAGTCGCCCGAACTCAGCCTGCGGGTGCCGAAGCTGGCGTTCCCTAACAGGCGTCCTCGCCTGTCATTTCTTTCTCCAACATGCGGGACGCATGTTGGCCCACTCAGCCGGGACGGCTAAGCTCCGGTTGACACGGCGCACGCGGTCAAATGGCCGCGGCATTCCTTGCATGCCATGCGCCCGCTCTCGCTCGCCAGCTACGACGTGCTTCTGCGTACCGGCAACCCGCTGGTGAAGGGCGAAATGCCAATGGGGAGATCGTGGATAGCAGATTGTAGATCGTGGATGAAGAGCATTGGCGCAGTTCTTTTTCTTCCATCTACGATCCACAATCCTCGATCTGCGATCTTCTCTCCTCATCTTCTGCGGCAGCCTCACACCCGCCGACTTCCAGACCGCGTTCAAACGGTTAGAAAAACAAAGCTGCGAACTGGAAGCGGCGCAGATCGAAACCATGGGGGGCATTGGCTCAAAAAAGCCCCGCCGTGCGACGAGCCAGGTTTCCTAGCGGCCCAGGTGTTTGCCGTCGCGGCCGAAACCGGCTGGCCGGAAAAGCGGATTCTGTTCATGCCACTGGCGCGACTCGCCCAGTATCAGCACTGCCTGTTGCGGCGGAACGGGGTGAGGACGCATTGGAGCAGCACCGGCACGGTACAAACCACTCTGCGAGGGCAATTGGAGGCTCTTCGGCTACAGTGGGGCTGTGGCATCGCTCAAGACAGAACTTGATCCCTGATCGGAATGCGCTATCCTCCGTCCATGGACTCCCGCCTGAAGATCGATCCAAATGTCTGCCACGGCAAACCTGTCGTGCGCGGCACACGGGTTCTTGTTTCCACAATCCTCGGCGCGCTTGGTGCCGGTGATTCGATTGAGGACATCCTTGAGGACTATCCTAACATCACCAAAGAGGATATTGAGGCAGCATTGGAATTTGCCAGCCAACTTTCGGACTATCAAACTTCAGCCTACGAGGCGGTGGCATGAGGTTTTTTCTGGACGAGAATTTCCCGAAGTCGGCAACAACATGGTTGTCGGAACTTGGGCACGAGGTTTTCGACGTTCGTGGCTCGGAACGGGAGGGCATGCCGGATAACGAATTGTTCAGTCAAGCACAGCATGTTGGCGCGATCATTCTGACAACAGACGGGGATTTCTTTCACACAGTTCCCCATCTTTTCGAACATCATGCTGGAGTGCTGGTAATCGCTCTGCGCCAGCCAAATCGTAAGAACATCATGGGGAGGTTGGCGTGGGCGATGGATCATTTCAGTCCGCCGGAATTTTCTAACCGCGTAATCCAACTTCGTGACAAAACGTGGATCGCAGTGCCGCCGCTCAATAAAGTGGGTTGACTCCACCCCCGGCGCATGAGCGCTTTGACCGTCACCCTTGGAGCCGACATTAGCGCCTTGAAACGGGCCATGGCCGGGGCCACCGAATTGGTTGCCGCGTCTGCCCGGCGTATGGGGAAAATGACGGGAGCGGGTCTGGCAGGACTTGGCAAAAGTGGCGCGGTGGCCCTGGGGAAAGGTTTTGAGGTGAGCGGGATTGCGCTCAAGGCTGGCATCGGTGCAACAGGCGGATGTCCTCATGTCGTCGGGTGCGTCCGTGTCCTCCCAGGCAACGCGGCTCGATCCCATCGTCACGTCGCTCGGGAAGGTCGGCGGCGGCGGTTACCTGCGCTTCACCGACACCCGCGCCAACAAGGTGTTCGTCACCCTCGAATGCCTCTACGGCTTCGTCGCCGCCAAGACCGACGCCCTCAAGCGCATCGTGAAACCCTAACCAAACCTCCAACCTAACAAACTAAGCCATGATTCCCTTCAGCCAAACCGGCAATGCCGGATCCACCCTGAGCCACGTCGTCGTTCCCGCCGGTGGGCGCGACCGCGTGCGCGTCCAGTATGTGAATGCCACCTCAGACAAGGCGGGTTCACTGCTCACCTTCAAGGCACCGACCACATCCACTGTCGTCACCGCCACCAGCGCCTCCAACCAGGCCGTGGTGAACTGCGTGCCATACTCCGGGGCGGCGGCGAATGATGTGGTTGTGTTGTTCTCGTTAGCCACCGGAACCGGCGTGCGCGGCGTGGTGACCTCGGTGCAGGCCGGGGTGTCGATCACGCTCACTGCCAACCTCGGCCTGGCCCTGGCTCCCGGCGACACGGTTCACCTTATGGCCGCCAAGGCGCAGATCCCGGTCGGCGCGGCCACCAAGGAAGCCAACGCGACCACCGTGTTCGTCGTGCATGAAGGCCCGGCCCTGATCGAACTCGACGGCACGTCCGCCTGCCGCATCAACCTGGTGGCCGGCGAGTATTCCTGATTCTCCTGCATTGGCATAACAGGGTTCGTGGGCACCCTCTCTGGGAAACCGGAGGGGGTGCTTCATTTTGAGGAATTGCCGGGCGGTTAGATTCAGCGAAACCACGATGCGGCGTTTGGACGCCAAGGGCCTGCCACCGCGTTAATGGGTGGCCTAGTCGGGTGGTTGAGTGGCGTATGGAAGGCCGGCATCCATGGTTTGCTACGGGTTTAGGAAGCCGTAAAGGCCGATGAAAAGGTACAAAACGATCATTAGGCACGAACATGTTAACATCGGTTTGCCTGCTTCGCGGGATTTGATGTCGTAAGTAAAGAATTCGCCATCCGGGGTCATGTCCTTAGAGTAGCACAATGACCATGCAATTCCGAGTCCGACCAATCCGCCCAAGAGCACACATAGCCATCCGAAACATAACAGAAACATTGTAGCTTTCTTGCCCGTTCTTAGCTCATTCAGTCGTTCTGCTTTTTTTTCTGCGATCTTGGATGGCTCAACGCCCCGATCATTCAGAAGTCTTCGAGCGTGGGCCACATCGAATGCACTCCAATCGTTTGCCTGTGCAATGATCTCTGCAAGTTCATCATCAGACGATGTCAAAAGGTAATGACCCATTGGCAATTCAATTTGGAGGCTATCTTCCTCCATTGCCGCCCTTGCCGCATCATAATCCTTTGCTCGAACACTAACAATTACCTGTGCTTCATTACCGGATCCAATAGTTGAAATATCCACAATCGGCGCAGACGATCCAACACGGTGAGGAATCCCGGCATCATTGAGAATTTGGGTGAGTTCCTTGACGCTCGCCGCGTCGCGGCACCGTTGAAGTTCTATTAATGTGTCTGGCATATTATTGTCGAACGTTAGATGTGGAGGCACAGGCGGATCAAACTTCGATTCAACTAGAGACGTTATCGCCGGTTGCCTCGCATGACTTGTATTGCTCGGATGTTTTGGTGTGACGCTCGAATGGCCTGTAGCAAAGTAGCCGATCCCTCACAAGCTCACCCGCATCACAAGCTTCGGTGACCCAGTGCTTGATCAAATCGTGTGTGCATGCGTCTAAAAATCGCTCGTTCCTCTCGCAGTGGTTCCAGAGTCGCCAGGTGTCAAACCCCGTTCCCTCTCCAAGCTCGCCCCAGTCGAAGTCGATCACCAGATCCGGATACCTCAATTCGACGCCGTATCCGTGAGTGTAAATCCTGATGCCGTTCTGCACCTTAATGTGATGATAGCCCTCCGTGCCACATAAGAATACCCAGTCTCTGTTCGAGGGGGGCAGCTTCCACTTCAGATCATCTCGAATCGTCGCGACTGCCCGATCCTGCCCGCGCCGAAAGTCGGTGATTATCTTAGTTAGAGTCGGGTTCATTTCTTTGACCGTTTTTGTGAAGGCGGCCGCGTGGTTGAGGTGATTTAGCGGGGTGGTTGAGGAGCTTCAGGCGGCTTCTCATCTAATCTTGTTCTGCCTTGTGCCACCAGCTTTCATTGTGGTACACATCTGGTATTCTCTCATCATCGGGGTCATCAATTCCAAGTTGCTTCAGAGCTTCGAACCACTGGTTGCGCTTTGATTCTGGGAGTTTGGCGCCGCACCATGGGCAATAAGAAATTGCAGTCACAGACATTCCTCCATCATGAATTATGATCCCATACTCGTCGAACTTGGCGGTATAGTTGATCAGCGCATCAGGGCAGTCGCACCTATTTGGGTGCGTCTCACAGACGCTTTCGATTGCGACTTTCATTGATGGACAGCAGGTCTTCATTATTGGCAGACAGGCTTAATCACGAGCGCGCTCGGTTTGCACCATGACACGAGCGCCCTCGTGTTCCACTACAAA
>JAPLUJ010000249.1:0-985 GCA_026397695.1 Verrucomicrobiota bacterium
ATTCCACAGGTCTTGAGGGCGAGTTCATCATGCTGGGTTTTGTTGGGCCCGTCCTCTCCTTGATGGTGCGCAGGCTTCAGCCCGTCCGACCGCAGACCATATACGGCCTGCGGCATCGCGCCACGGATCTTTCACGAAACATCCATTGCGCAACCGTTTCGGTTCCTTTACTCTTCTTTCGGCCATGAAATCCACCGACACCGTTACCCTGACCTTGAAGAACATCCCTCCGCATCTCCATCGGACGCTGCGGGCCCAGGCCAAGCGGCACAAGCGATCCCTCAACCAAGAGGCCATCCTTTGCTTGGAACACGCCGTCGTCATGGATGCGACTCGCCCCAGCCTCGCCGCGCCTCCGCCACCCGTTTCCGCAGGTGCCATCATTCAGCCGTGGTCCTCCCGTGCCGAACTGCTCGAAGACTTCCTCGACCACGAGGATGACGCTCGCTGAACCGCCAATGGCGGCGGCAAACGAGCAGGCACATCCCCCAAATAACCCATAACTTCTAACCACATCCCCCGTGATCGGCATCGACACCAGCTTTCTCGTTGCCTGGGTCATTCCTGAACATCCGGAACACGCCGCCTGCCGCCGAATGGCGGATCATGCCGTGCGCCAAGGCCGCGTTTTGGGCCTGACTCCGGGCATCCTGGCGGAATTCATTCATGTCGTCACCGACCCACGCCGCTTTGCCAAACCTCTGGATATGACGCAGGCCACGGCCATTGCCCGGTTCTGGGCGGATGCCGCCGAGGTGACCATACTTCCCCAGAGTCAGGAGCTTGCAGATCTTTGGTGCGACTGGCTGCAACTCCACCGCCTGGGCCGCAAGCGTCTGCTCGACACCCTCATTGCCGCCACTTGGCATCATGCCGGAATCACCGAGGTCTTCACTCTCAATCCGGCGGACTTTGAGGTCTTTGATGCATTCACTTTTTTGCCGCCGCTGGGAGAATGAGCCGTGCAATGGCGGTCGGCGGCGCA
>JAPLUJ010000249.1:1058-1806 GCA_026397695.1 Verrucomicrobiota bacterium
CCCTGATCACCACGCCCGCACCCGACTCCGTCCTCAAACTCTGCGAAACCTTCGCCGAACACCGCGAACACTTCCGCGCGGGAAATTACAACGAGTTCCAGCTCCGCAAACAGTTCCTCGATCCGCTCTTCGAAGCGCTGGGCTGGGACATGGCAAACTCGCAGGGCCTCGCACCGCAATACCGGGATGTCATCCATGAGGACGCCATCAAGATCGGGCCGCATGTGAAGGCTCCGGACTATGCCTTCACCCTGCACGGCCAGCGGAAATTCTTCCTCGAAGCGAAAAAACCGTCCGTGAATATCAAGGGCGACGTCGCCCCGGCATACCAACTCAGGCGTTACGCATGGTCGGCCAAGCTGCCGCTCTCCATCCTCTCGGATTTCGAGGAATTCGCCATCTACGACACCCGCATCAAGCCCGCGCCCGACGACCTGCCATCGAAGGCCCGCGTCTTTTACTGCACCTGCGATCAATTCGTAGAGAAATGGGACGAGATCGCCGCCATCTTCTCACGCGATGCCATCCTCAAAGGCTCGTTCGACAAATACGCCGACTCCGCGAAGAAGAAAAAAGGCACTGCCGAAGTGGACACCGCGTTTCTTGAGGAAATCGAGCGCTGGCGCGACCTGCTCGCCCGCAACTTCGCCCTGCGCAATCCCACTCTCAACGTCCGCGACCTCAATTTTTCCGTCCAGAAAACCATCGACCGCCTTGTCTTCCTCCGCATTTGCGAAGACCGCGGCAC
>JAPLUJ010000106.1 GCA_026397695.1 Verrucomicrobiota bacterium
AACGTCGAGTAACCTGCGGATTGTTCAAGGAATTTAAGTTACGTTTCCCACAGGCGGGAACGCAGGGCCTCGCTGGCGGCACGGGTTTCGGCGTCCTTTTTGCTCTTGCCCTTGCCAGTGCCGAGCACCCGGTTTTGCCATGAGACTTCGGCTTGGAAGACGCGCCGGTGGTCCAGTCCGCTCTGGCGGATGATCCGGTACACCGGGGCTTGCGGATGGATTGCCTGTAGGTGTTCCTGCAACTCGCCTTTCGGATTGCGCTCCTCGGGGTTGCTGATCATGCCGCCGATCTCGGGCTCTAACAAACGTACCACCAACGCGCGGGCCTGTTCCACATCGGAGTCGAGATAGACCGCGCCGATGAGCGCCTCGAAGGCGTCCGCCAAGATCGATAGCCGACGGCGGCCACCGCTGGCCTCCTCGCCTTTTCCTAGCAGAATGTCAACACCCAGATCGATGGCCATCGCGAAGCGGGCGAGCGCCCGGCGCGAAACCACGCGCGCCCGCAGCTTCGTGAGCTGGCCCTCGGTGAAATCCCCAAACCTCTTGAAGAGTTCTTCGGTGACGATCAATTGCAGCACCGCATCACCGAGAAATTCGAGCCGCTGGTTGTCGAAATCCGGCTGGTGCGCCTCGTAGGCGAAACTCGGATGCGTCAACGCCTCCGCTAACAGCAGGGCATCGCGAAACTGATAGTCTATCCGGCTTTCCAGCGGCTGCATGGTCGATTGGCTACGGTTCCTTCCTCCCCGCCCGGGTTTGACACGCCTGCAACCCCAATGGGAAGGATGGGGTGATCGACGGGACTCGAACCCGCAACAACCAGAATCACGATCTGGGGCTCTACCATTGAACTACGACCACCATTTGACGGCGGACGGCAGGGTTACGCCACGCCCGCCGGTTTGCAAAGACAAAAAATCACCCGCAGCGCCGGACTTGCCACGTGGATCCGGCGAAAAGGTCGAGGGTGGGCACGGGAACGCGTTGGGATGCAGGTCATGGAAATGACCCGATTGGTGCCCGTATCGATATCATTTCTCCCTTGTTAGGGACGGCAAGGCCTAGCTTTCCCGCGACTATCGGGTCATCCCCCTGATGTCCCAGAACGAGGATGTTCCGAACTGAAGATCAAGCCTACAGGTAGGAGCGCTTCGCCGGAAACCCGCAAATCGCCCGAAGCCCGCCGGTTTTTTTCCGGGCTTGGCAGAGCGTTCCCATCAGTCATTCTTCCCCCTGACCCGCAGACATGCCTCCGCTCCTCCGCCGTCTTGCCCCGCTTCTGTTAGCCGCCCTGCTGTGCCAGTGCGGGGCACCGCAGCCGCCGCAGTGCCGGCATGTTCCGTTCGCCTCGCGCGGGCCTGCCGTTTCCTTGATCGCCGATGCCCAACATAATTGGGCGATCCTCGGGAACCCCTCCCGCAAGGCGGAGTGGGCGACGGCACGCGCCCGTTACAATGCCACTATCGCCAAATTGTTCGATCAACTCCGCTGCGGACCTGATGGATGGGACACCCGTGCGACAGCCCTCGGCACCCGCATGGCCACCCCCAAGCTGCACGAAGCCGATCCCGGCAAACTCGAAGCCCTGTTTCCCGCGTCGCTGGTGAACGTCCGCTCGGTCCATACCCACCAAACTACCGAGGGCGTCGGCGTTCCCTTGGTCGGCTGGAAAAAAAACCCACCCGTCGGCAGCCCGCGCCAACGTTTCCTGCTCCCTAACGGACAGCCCTACATCCTCACCGCCACCCTTGCGTTCGACGGTCCGGGCCCTCCCGTCTGGCACTTCACCCACCGCTGGCTCCAAGATGATCTGCAAATCCGCACCACCACCCATCGGCTCGCTGCGGATTGGACCGCCCCCAACGCGTTTTTCTGGCACATGTGCGAACTCGATGACCTGAAAATCCAGAATGTGATCCTGCCGGAACGCTATATGCAGGAAACCGCCCTCTATTTCGTCCAACCCTACGATCCGGGAAAAATCCCGCTCGTTTTCGTCCATGGCCTGGTGTCCAGCCCGGATGCCTTCAAAAACATGATCAACGAACTCGCCCCAGAACCCTGGTTCCGCGCAAACTATCAGATCTGGCTCTACAACTACCCGACCGGCAATCCCTGGCTCTTCAGCAGCATGAAATTCCGCGAGATCATGCGCGAAACCTGCTCGTATGCCCGCACCAAGGGCGATGACCGCAACCTCAAGCGCATGGTCGTCGTCGCCCACTCGATGGGCGGCCTCCTCACGCGCTCCAGCGTCACCGATCCCAAGACCGTGCTCTATGATTCGCTGGTCAAGAAACCCGCCGACCCCTCCGGAATTCCTAACACCACCCGCTCACTCATCCGTGATACCACGCTCTATCAACCGCTGGCCGAGCCGAATCGCGTCGTCTTCCTCGCCGTCCCCCACCGCGGCAGCCCGACCGCCAATTGGCGCATCAGCCAGTGGATTTCCAGCCTCATCCGGCTCCCGAAAACCCTCACCGTCGATCTGCTCAGCACCACCCTGCTGGTCATGGGCGACGTCATCCAAGGCGAAAATCCCGCGCCACGCCTTCCCACTTCCATCAGCAGCCTCTCACCTAACAACAAGGCCAATATCGCGCTCAACAAGCTGCCCCTGCCCCCCTGCGTCCACTTCCATTCCATCATCGGCGACCGCGGCAAAGGCGACACTCCTCACGGCAGCGAGGGTGTCGTCCCCTATGGCTCCTCGCACATCACGCCGGTCGCGACCGAACTCATCGTCCCCTCCAATCACAGCGTGCCCGACAACCCCGAGGCCGCCCAAGAACTCAAACGCATCCTGCAACTCCACCTGATGGAAAACACGAAATCTTAAATCTGAAATCCGCAACAAATATCAGACCGCATGCGCCCAGCCCCTTCTTCTCTTCCTCTTTGTTTTCAACGCGGAGTGAGCATTGGCGAACTTGGAAAAATTTGGCGCAGCCCTAAATGGCATAGCCGCAGGCAATTCAAAATTTAAAATTCACAATTCAAAATTTCCCACAACCATGTCTCCAGAACAGCAACTCGCCCATCTCACCGCCGGCTCCGCCAAGGTTCTATCTGAAAAAGAACTGTTGGAAAAACTCCGCCTCGGCCGGCCGCTGCGCTTCGACCCGGTCAAGCTGGAATTCATCGGCGACCCGGAGGCGAACCGCTACCTCCGCCAGCCGATGCGCGCGCCCTGGAGCGTCTGAGGAGAGGTTTCAGTGTTCAGGTTTCAGTGTTCAGGCCGGCTCAGCCGAAAGGCAGATGAAGAATCAAATCGGTCAGGTTCGACAGAATCATTTGCAGCAGAA
>JAPLUJ010000066.1 GCA_026397695.1 Verrucomicrobiota bacterium
GGGGGAGTAAAGGCAGAATGCAATGAGGGTTTTGCTCTGGAGGCACTGGAAAACGATATCGCAGTTATTGAATGATTTGCAACTTCACCTAACCAAAGTGTGACTGCCAGATTTGTACGAACTTCGGCTTCGATTCTGCTTTTTACAAAGCAGTGCGTGTGTATGGGAGCGGTGCTAGTCCTCGGGTATTAAATTAGATATATACAATCAAGAAATGGAGAATTTGAGACGTAAGAGTTTTGGTGAATTAGCAACTTCGATTTTCGACCTGTTCGTGATGTGCGCCATAACGCATGCGGCGGATGTAGGATGGACTAATGAGGTGCTGGATGCCTTGAAACACGCAGGCGGAAACCGCAGTGAGCTTGAAACCGCGCTACGGACAGTCAAGGGCAAGGACACGGAATATCTCATCACGCACGCATCGCAATACGATCTTGTGAACCTGAACTGCCAACAAATCGTCGAGAACGTCACCTACGCACGGAAAGTTCATGAGTCCTTGCCGTATTTGGGTAAGAAGCTGGAGGACGGGTTGTGGCGGGATTGGGTGTTGCCGCATCGGGTTCTGGATGAGGATGTCGGTTTGTGGCGCAAGGATTTACACGAGCGGATGCAGCCGGTGGTGAAGGGAAAGGAGAGTGTCCGGGAAGTGGTGCAGGCCATCCACACCTGGCTGATGGTGAAAGATGGATCGGGTGTGGCGCGGATTGTCTATGGTACTGTCAATTCGGAGAGTCGGTGCCGGACGCCCATGCAAATGTTCAAAATTGGCGGCGGAGGCTGTGGGGAGTTGAGCATGATGTTTGTGTATTTGTTGCGGGCGGTGGGGATTCCGGCGCGGCATTGCCTGACGAATTGGCGCTTCGACGGGGACGCCCTGCATTATTATTGCGAATAACTCCTCATAGGGACTTCGTCCTTTGTGTTCCGCGGTCTTCCGTGAAATGACTGAAATGCTTGCTTGACGCCGGTCACGGCATTTGTTATCCGACCGTATTGTGCCTCACAGATTATTGTTCTCAATTGTTCCAGTTCTCGCCGAAATCGGTTCGGCACGGGGCCGGTGTTCGGTTCGTGGTGACCTGGGTGACCTGGCTCATCATGCGCAGGCGTCCGGTTTCCGGGCTGAAGGCTTTGCCGGGCGGATCGGCGTGTCATCGCGGGTGCTCAGACGGATCTTCCGGGAAATTTTCGGCTTTTCACTCAAGAACTGGATGGTTCAGGTCAGGACGGATGAGGTGCTGAGACGTTTGTTGAGAGGTGAAAGCATCCATGACATCGCCAGCGCCGTGGGCTTTTCCCATGCCAAGGAACTGTCGCGGGACTTCCGCAAAGTCCATGGCGTGACGCCGACGGCTTATCGGATCCGCGAACTCGCGGCACTCTTGATATTGGAAGACAACGCAACTGGGCAACCGGGCAACCGGGCAACCGGGCAACCGGGCAACCGGGCAACCGGGCAACCGGGCAACCGGGCAACCGGGCAACCGGGCAACCGGGCAACCGGGCAACCGGGCAACCGGGCAACCGGGCAACCGGCGGGCAACCGGGCTGTTAGAATAAAGAGGTTTTTCTCCGGAGTTTCGTTCCGCTTTTCGTTATAAAATTCCATTTACACGCCGCTGCCGCCATGGGGTAATGGTGGTTAGATGAAGCGAGAAAGTCATGGGTTAGCCGCAGTACCACGGCAGATAGACGGGCACAAGCCCCAGTTGCGGCGTCGATATTTCAAGCGGCCCATCACGTTTGTTGCGATCTTGCTTGTCACCTGCGCCCACAGCGGGGCTGGGCCGGTGTGGGAGAAGCCGTCGTTATTCCTAGGCTCTCTCGATTTGGATGGCGGGCTGCGCCAGCGCTTTGAATTGGGCGTGTTGACCGGCTCGCCCGAGTTTGCCTTGCCGGTCTTTTTGGAGCATGGCTTTCGTGCCGAGGATCCGGTTACCGAATACAAGATCCCGCAGTTGGAGTCCTACGTTGTGCCTGAGGGCCGGGACCAGATCCTGTGGTTGGAGCCGGGAGGAATCCGCCATTATTTCAAAACCACAGCGATCCTTGCCAAGGCCCCGGCCAAACAAAAGGAACCGTGGCTGGCCATCAATGCAGGTGCCGGCAACTACGAGTTCACCTCGAACGACGGCTGGACCTATCGATACGCGGCCGGCGGCATCGTTTCCCTGACCGCCCCCACCGGCCGCATGCTGCGCTTCCAGACGGAAGGGCTGCGCATCCGGCGGATCTATCAGGATGTCGGCGGCAAGGAAATCAACCTGCTGGAGTCGAAGGACAATGATCTAGGCCAGCCGGAAAGCATCAGAATCGGCGCTGACACCCACGAGTTCCGCTACCACCAAGAAACCGACCAACTCAGCTCCTGGCACGCGCCGCGGATGGGTCGGCATTCCGTGTCCTTCGCCTACTCGTCCAAGGGTTTGATCGAGACGGTCACCTTGCCCGGCGGGCGGAAACTCACCTATGCCTGGGGCGGTCGCGACGGCGCATGGCAAAAGGATGCCGGTCTTGAGCTGCCGCCCAAGGACAACGGGGCCTTTCTCATCGCGGACAGCGACTTCAAGTTCAATTACGGCATCGCCAAGTCCGGCATCAACCTGCTGCGGACCGACGCGCTGGGCATCCGCGAGGGATTCGCCTTCAATCCGAAAACCCAACAACTCGTGCGCCGGAACCGCGACGGCGGCGAAACCACCGAGTTCTTCGGCGTCCGCGGACTGGCTGAAAACCGCCTGCAAAGTGCCCGCGACGCGCGTGGCCGCGAAACCGTCCGCCTAACATACGACGACAAGGGCCGGGTGCAAACCCAACAAACGCCCGGTGCCGCGGCCATCCGTTATGAATACGATGATCTCGACCGCATCGTGAAGATCTATCGGCTGGAGGATCTCCTCAAGAGTTACGAATACCTCGGCGATTCGGACAAGCCTATCAAAATCACCAACGC
>JAPLUJ010000259.1 GCA_026397695.1 Verrucomicrobiota bacterium
AAAACGGCAAGAAATTCCTGGTGTTTGGCGGCTCGCCGTATTTCACCATGCACAAGAGTTGTGACGAGTGGATCTTCGGCCTGACTCAGGACGCGAAGGTCGGTGACAAGGCGATTGAGTTGCTAGATAAGCACAAGGACAAACCGTTCTTCTTCTTCGTTCACTTCGCCGAGGTCGATCACAGCGGTCACCAATTCGGAGAGCCTTCGAAGGAATACAATGACGCGATCATTTCCGGGGACACCCAACTGGGACGCTTGGTGGAAAAGCTCAAGGCCCTGAACCTCTATGACAAAACCAAGATATACGTGACGGCGGATCACGGGTTCAATGTCGGTGCCAAGGGTCATGCTTATGCACCGTATGTATTTTTGGCCACCAACGACAAGCGCGTGATGCGCGACGGCACCCGCGCCGACATCGCGCCGACGGTTCTCGACCGCTTCGGGCTGGACCTTGCGAAATTCGCGCCGCCCCTCGACGGCGAATCATTACTCAAGCCGGCCACCCGACCGGTGGAAAAGGCCCCGCCAGCGAAGCCCGGCGGCAAAGGAGGAAAGCAAGGAAAGGCCGCCGGAAAGGCCACTTCGCCATAGGCAATCGTCCAAGGATGCGGCCGATACATGCCGTCCCGGCTATTGTTACAGATCAGGCGGTGGACAAGATGCCTGTTGGCAGCTTCAGCCTGTCTTGGAACCGCGTTCAGTTGATCCATGTTTACACCCGCTGCCGGGCATGGCACGCGGGCTCTTCATCACCGGATTCAAATGCTAGGAAAATGCTTTCCCGGCGAAGTCCGTTGAAAGAGCCGGTGGCCGGACCGGAGCATCTGATTCCCGTCACTTCTGAGAGGCGTAGATGCATTTCACTTCGTCCTCTGACAGCGCGCGGTCGAAGATCATGATTTCGTCCACAAGACCGTTGAGACGCCGAGGTTGCTGATCTTCGTCCCAGCCGATCTTCCATTTGCCGGATTTATGCGAAGTCACATCTGGCGCTTTTTCGTCACTCGACCGGCTCATCTTTCCGTTCACATAAATCCGCAATGTCTTCCCGGCCTTCCAGACTCCCACAAGATGCGTCCACTCTCCCTCTTTCATCGTCCCCTCTGGCGCAACCACGTTGCCGCCTGGCACGAGGAATGCAGGCTGGCGAGTCGCAGACCGGTCATCGAGAATCAGCCCTCTCAGGCAATGCAGACTGAGCGGATGGTAGCGATCACACACCAGTCCTGCGCTTGGCGTCATTTTCGATGCGTAAACCCAGCATGCAACCGTCAGCTCCTTTGTTCCGGGCTCGAGGCCCTTCACGTCTGCCGCAATGTAGTCATCCACACCATCAAACGCATACGCGCCAACCATCTTTCCCTGCGGCGTCCACTGAGCGCCTTTCACTTCGCCGGCGTTTGTCCTTCCACTCTGGTCTGTAACCTTCCCGCCTCCGTCGCTGTCGAACGAATAGTGCAGGACCAGCCCTTGCTTCAACCCCTCGGGCAGCGCCCCGCCGGCCAACACAACGTGCAATTCCCGGATATGTTCAACGCCAATCGCCACCTTTCCGAACACCGTCTCCAACTTGACCGGCGCGAGTGTGAGGACGCCCTTGAGCATGTCGCCGTTGCGCAGATCGAGGGATGCGGTTTCGTGATCGTCGCCCATTTTAATGGCGAGAATCTGGTGCAAGGGAACGTCCATCTTGGCGTAGGGCGTCTGCACCGATAGC
>JAPLUJ010000262.1 GCA_026397695.1 Verrucomicrobiota bacterium
ACCACCCGCGTCACGCAGTGGTAAATCACCGGGCGTACAAATGAATCCTTCCAAGGTGCCAGCCAGCGCGCGCGTCTCATGATGCCCCCAGCCTAGCCACCACCACCAACCAAGCAAGCACCAATCTTAATTATTATTCTGTCCCTTTGTACTGCGGCGGCAACACGACCGCCTGCTCCGCGGCGCTGGCGTTGCCAAGCATGACGCGGATGATTTTATGGCCCGGCTTGCGACCAGTTGTGGTGTCCATGGCTGTGGCGGAGCCGGGGGTGATTCGACTCTGGATCGTCACTCCTATGCCGAGCGGGTTCCAGCGGTGATTCGTTAGAACAGCGGTGCCGTCAGGACCCAGCGCGATCCGCATTTCCATCGGCATCTGGATGTCCTGCGGCATGCCCTCCGGCGAGCGGCGTTCCAGTTCCATCCGCGACACCCAGTCCGAGCACCACCGCGCCGAACCCGGAAAAAATCAAAATGCCCCATGACCGGCCAGGTTTTTCCTGTGGTTCGCGGGCGCGGATGGCCGCCGCCTGCTCCGGCGAGATCAGTCCCGCCGCCGTCCATTCCGCGAGTTTTTTCCGGACATGTCCATCCAGTTTGCTCATGGCGTGGCGGCATTTCTGAATTCGTTAGAGTCCGCATCATTTCGCCGCGGGTTTCGGCGGACTTGGTGGGCGCTGGCCCTTGGGATCGAGATTTTCGCCGAGGAATTCGGCGGTGATGACCGACGGTGTGCCGCGCTCCGGCACGTCCACCTTGGCGATCCAGAGGATGCCGTTGAGGACACACTTGCGGAAATCATCATGGCCCCAGTTGTTGTGGAAATGGCCGGCGGTGAAGCCGAAGCCGCGTCCGCCATCGGCACGCTCGGCCACCCACATGACGTGCTGCGGTTCGGCCTTGGTCAGCACGGCTTCTCTCACGAAAGGGTTGCCCTCATGCGGGCCGTCCCTGCGGCTGAGTGTTTCCTTGGGCGGCAGGGCGGTTAGAATAGGCGTGACCCCATCCATCTTTTCACGGAAACGCATATGGTAATACCACTCGTCGCGCAGCTTGAAAGGATTCAAGCCGCGCGCCACCGGGTGTTTGGGAAAGGATGTAAACTCGCCTTCCCAGATCGGGTTCACCGACCAGTTCATTTCGAAGTAGCCGCCTATCCAGTCGAGGAATTCCTTGCCGCCTTTTTCCTTCGGCACCTCGCAGGCGTAATGCACGGCACCGATGCCCACGCCTTTTTTTGCCAGAGCATCGAGGGTCTGCAGGCGTTCGCCCTGGATGAACGGATGTCCGCCGCCGCCATCCGCGTAGATCACCACTGCGGCGGCACCGTCGAAAACGCTGGTATCTGCCGGCCAACCCTGGGTGACCACGACGGCTTGGACGCCGGGAATCTTGTCGAGGCATTCCTTGAAGAGCAGACAACCGGCGCGGTGTTCGTGTTCACCGGAGCCGTGGCTAGGGTTGCCGGCGACCAGCACGATTTTTTTGTCAGCGGCAGCGGCGTTGAACACACAGGCGGCCGCGAGAGTGAGAGACATGAGGTTTCGTTTCATTTTGTTAGGGATTTTGCTTCTGATATCATCCATACGTGCCCCGGCACAGGAAAATATCTCCGGAAAAGCATTTTTTCCGTGAGCTTGCGCTGGCGCGATGCGGATATCCCGTTATGTTCAGCAGCGCCTCATCACGCAAATCCATCATGACCTCCGATCTTACTGTCATCAAAGTGGGCACCGGCGTGCTCACCAAATCCACCGATGGCACCCTCGACCGCGCCGCGATGGTGCATCTGGTTGCGGCCATCGCCGGGTTGATAGATGCCGGCCACCGTTGTCTGTTCGTCTCCTCCGGCGCGGTGGGTTCGGGCGTTTCCGCTTTCGGCCTCGCCGAATATCCGATAGACACCGCCACCCGCCAGGCCTGTGCGGCCGTAGGCCAGGCGCGCCTCATGCAAACCTATAGCAGCTTGTTTGCCAACTTCGACGTCACCATCGCCCAAGTCCTGCTCACCGCTGCGGACCTCGCCACGCCGGAACGCGCCGGCTATGTCTCGGACACGTTCATCCGTCTGCTGTCAGAACCGCGCATCCTGCCCATCATCAATGAAAACGACTCGGTCGCTGTCGAGGAGTTGAAATTCGGCGACAACGACATGCTCTCGGTGCTCGTCGCGCAACTCGTCGGTGCCACACGCGTGATCTTCCTCACCAGCGTGGATGGATTGTTAGATCCGGAAACCCAGGCGCTCATCCCCGAGGTGCCCGACATCGACGACATCCTGCGCCACGTCCGCGACGACAAGGGCCGCTTCTCGATGGGTGGCATGATGTCGAAACTCACTGCGGTGAAATTCGCCATCAATGCCGGCATCGAAACCCACATCGCCCACGGCCGCCACCAGGAGCGCCTGGCCGACATTCTAACAGGCAAGGGGATTTCCACCCAGTTTCATGCCAGCCGGACCGTGAGTCTCCAGACGCGCCCGGGGCCCGGCATTCCGGCCAAGCCATGAGTTATCCAAACCCGCAGCAGCAGGCCGTCTTGGACCATCTTGATGGCACCTTGCTGGTATTAGCCCCGGCGGGAACCGGCAAGACGCGGATCATGGCGGATCGACTTGCCGCCGTGATCGCTAGGGGCATGCCCCCGGCCAAAACCCTGGGTGTCACATTCACCAACCGCGCAGCGGAACACATGCGCAATGCGGTGAGGAAATCCTGCGGTGCCGCCGCCAAAGAATGCCGCATTCAGACGTTTCACGGCCTGTGTGCCTGGATCCTCAGAATGGAAGCCCGCGATCTCGGACTGCCTGCGGATTTTGTCATCTACGACGAACAGGATAGTATCGATCTCCTGCGCCAGTGCCTCAGCGGTACCGACATCAGTCCAGAGTCCGCCTTCTGGCAGCTCTCACAAATGAAATCCGACTGCCTAACCGCAAGTCTGACGCTTGCCGCAATCCCTCACCTCGACCTATCTAACATTTCAGGCTCATTGCGCCAGGCGATTCACACCTATCACGAACTTCTCGCCGAGAGAAACGCGCTCGATTTTTCCGATCTGTTATATCGCACCCGGGCGATGTTTGCAAAGAAAAAAAAAAAACGCCGTAAGTGGTCCACCCGCTTCCAGTGGATCCAGATGGA
>JAPLUJ010000389.1:0-739 GCA_026397695.1 Verrucomicrobiota bacterium
GATACCAGATGAGTCCTTTGGCTGGCAGTGGTGCATACTGATAGACCATCCCGTTGAAAAGAGCGAACGGCTCCCACGGCAGAATGCGCTGGCTATCAGAAATACCGGGTGGGAAAACCCTCGGTAAAAGATACCGGGGTGGTTCAAATGGTAGGGCATGGCGGCGCGCTGCGCCGAGGGGAGGGGAACTACGTCCAAGTTAACGGGCTGTTTAGCGCAGCTGGGAGATGGCGATGCGGTCCATATCGGCGAACGCTTGGTTTTCACCGCCCATGGCCCAGACGAAGCGATAGCTTGCGGTGCCGCACCCGCAGTGGATCGACCATGCGGGCGAGAGCACGACCTGGCGGTCAGCGACCCACAGCGGCCGGGTTTCCAAGGGCTCACCCATCATGTGGAGAACACGATGCGCCGCAGGGACATCGAAATAACAATAGACTTCGCTGCGGCGGCCGTGAGTGTGACATGGCATCGTGTTCCAGATGCCACCGGGTTCGAACTCGGTGAAACCCATCACCAACTGACAACTCTTGATGCCGGTTTCATGAATGTATTGAAAAATCGTCCGCTTGTTGGCGTCGTCGCGGCTGCCAAGCACCACCTGGTTGGCGTCGTCGCGGCTGGCTTTTACCGTCGGATGCGCGGCGTGGGCCGGGTAGCTCACAAGATAGAAAACGGCGGGGGTGTCCGCCGAGGTGCTCGCAAAACCGTGGCTGGCAAGAAGAAATAGGCCGCCCAC
>JAPLUJ010000389.1:747-2700 GCA_026397695.1 Verrucomicrobiota bacterium
ATGCCATCGACCACGATGCTGCCGGCATCGCCGAGATTGAGAATCCCGAGTTCACGGCGCTGGCAGAAAAAATCCGCCTTGAGCGCGTCGTCGTTGCCGAGGTCGAGGGGCTGCGTGGTGGGCATGGCGCTGCCGACGATGGCCCGGTCGAGATCGGTGTAAACCCAACAGATCTCGCCGGGGACGAAGAGATCTTCAAGTAGGAACGCCGCTCGCAGCGCTTGGGTGTCGAGTCTTGCGGCTTCGCGGGAGGATGGCATCTGGCGGGTTTGCATGGGGATGATGAAGGATTATGTTAGAGAAACGGACCCTGCGGAACGAGTGGGCTGGCACCTGGGTGCCTGCTGTTTTTCCTGATGTCGGCTCGCCGCAATCCATCATTGGACGCGCGTCTTGGCAATCGGATTCTTGGATTGTATGGTGGACTGCCCAGACGGGCGGATTCCCAATCGGCAGGCCGCCTGCGGGTTATCTGCGGCCGCGCTCTAACAGCAATCACAGACAAATGTCAAATGGAGAGATGGGTCTGCGGCCCGGTGGTCCTGGAATTGTCCGGCGTATTGACTGGACGTCACACGGGACCATATTCATGCTCACCGCATGCTTGAGAGAATCATACGCAGTCGCATTGTGCCGGTGGTGGTGGTGGATGACGAGGATTCCGCCGAGGCTCTGGCTGAGGCGTTGCTGGCCGGCGGGCTGGATGTGATGGAAATCACCTTCCGGACGGCAGCGGCGGCGCGTGCCATCCGCCGGATTGCCGTGAAGTATCCTGCAATCTTGTTAGGGGCCGGCACTTTGTTAGAGCGCGACCAGGTGCTGCGGGCACGGGATGCCGGAGCGGTTTTCGGTCTCGCACCGGGCTTGAATCCGCGCATCGTCGAGACCGCCGCCGAATGCGGGTTGGCATTTGCACCCGGAGTGATGACACCCGGCGAGGTCGAGCAGGCGCTCGGGTTGGGATGCAAGCTCCTCAAGTTTTTCCCGGCCGAGGCGGCGGGTGGCATTGCCATGCTGAAGGCGCTTGCCGGGCCCTACGCGCATACCGGCGTGAAATTCATCCCGACCGGCGGCGTGACACCTGACAACCTCGGCGACTATCTGAAATTGCCGATGGTCGCGGCCATCGGCGGATCATGGATGGTCGATAAGGCGCTGGTGACGGCCGGTCGGTGGGATGAAATCACCAGCCTGACCCGTGAAGCACTGGCCGTGGCGGCGGCATGCGGCGGTATATCCTGATGGATATGATTGCATACACGTAATTGCATACACGTATCATCCCCACCATGTCGGATTCCGACTGGGAATGCTCATCGCAGCAAACTTGCAAAATCCTGCGAAGCTATCCCGCGCCGCTCATGGCTTTGAAGTGGGCGGATATCCGATCCCCTTTTGCAAATCCCTGACACTCCACAGCGTGCCCGCCGCAGCCGCTCCGTTGCCGCGCCATTTGCGCGCGCCGTCCTTGCGCGTCCCGCCAAAGCGATTCCGGCATAAGCGGAACACCTCGTCCACAAACCCCCGGCTCCCGATCACCTCACCGTCCGTGAAATATCTAACACGGCAGCGCAACATCTTGCCCAGCGCCACATCCCGGCTCCGCTCCAGCGTCTCCATCTCCGCAACCGCCGCAGCTTTCTTCATCCCCTTGCGCACCACCTTCACCTCAACCGCGCCACCTGTGTTCACCACCTCCTTGTGCTTTTCCACCCCCTCTTCTAACAATATCATCCGGTATTCCTTCGCTACCTTCCCAGCCCAGTGCCGGGCGTCCGCCTCGTAGCTCTGGTGCGCCATGATCGCCCGCACCAGGCCGGCGCGCGCTTTCTTGCCATCGCCCTTTGGTCCGCCGCCCATCGCTTCGCCATAACTGCTCCAGCGATACACTGCGGGGTCCGTGACCATCCCCGCTCTAACGGGATTCAGATCGATATAGGCCGCCATGGTTTT
>JAPLUJ010000436.1 GCA_026397695.1 Verrucomicrobiota bacterium
GCAAGGCGTAACCTTCACCCCGACTGACACGCTTAACTATCAGATTGTCACCACCAGCGTGAGCGTGACAGTGAGCAAGCCGTCCGCCACAGTTACGCTCGGCAAACTCGCCGCTACCTATGACGGCAAGACGAAGTCCGTTTCCGTAACCACCAACCCACCTCGTCTAACGGTCAAACTGACCTACAATGGTTCGACGACAGCCCCGAAGAACGCGGGCAGCTATGCGGTGGTTGCCACCATCGTCGCTGCGAACCAAACCGGTTCGACCAGCGGCACTTTGGTCATCGCCAAGGCGACGCCGTCGATCACTAGGAAACCTATCGCCAAGGCCATTGTGTACGGACAAACACTGGCGAGTTCCACCCTGAGCAGTGGCGCGGCCTCGGTGGGAGGTACCTTCGCCTTCACCACGCCGACCACGGTTCCGGTCGCCGGCACGGCCTCTCAAGGCGTGACCTTCACCCCAACCGACACGCTTAACTATCAGATTGTCACTACCAGCGTGAATGTGACGGTTTCCAAGGCGACGCCGTTGATCACGACCCAACCGACCGCCACTGCCATCACCTATGGCCAGACCCTGGCGAGTTCCACCTTGGGCGGTGGCACGGCCTCGGTGCCAGGTGCCTGTTCCGGTCGTCGGCACGGCCTCTCAAGGCGTGACTTTCACCCCAACCGACACGGCCAACTACCTGACCGCCACCACCACCGCCACCGTGAACGTGACGGTCACCCCTCCCACTCCCCTGTCGATTGCGCCGAAATCGATTGAGAGTTGGCGGGCGCTTTGCTTTAGCACTGAACAGATAACCGCCGGTCAAGCGGCCGACGACGCGGACCCGGATCAGGACGGGTTGGTCAATTTGGCCGAATATGCTTTGGGTACCAGTCCGCTTGTCTTCACGCCGCCATTGACCGCAGTCAAGAACAACGACGGTCTCGTTCTAACATTCAAGCGCCCGCGCGGATTGCCAGATGTGCTGTATGCTGCCGATTCATCGGATGACCTGATCCACTGGAATCCTTGTATCTTGGAAATGGTTGCCGACGGAGCGGTACAGACGATGCGGGCGATCGATCCGCTGACGTCGGGCAATCCGGCGCGGCGTTTCATTTCCCTGCGGTTCACGAAACCGTAAGTTCCATGAGCACCGGAAACCTATAACTCTACAGCTTTTCTGCCGTTTGTTCGGTCCGGTGCTGCCCGCGCGGAATGCACCACCGCTTGACAAAGGCTTTGCAAAACACCCAGAGGCAGGCACCGTTGGTCTTCACATAGCGCCAGAACATCCGGCGGGGTTCCTGAATCACCCGGTAAAGCCACTCGATGCCGCAGCGCTGCATCCACCGGGGTGCGCGCTTCACCATGCCAGCCATCACATCGAAACTCCCGCCCACACCTTGGATAACCCGGGCACCGAGTTGCTCCTTCAACTCGTCGGCAAGCCGCTCCTTCATCGGCGATCCTATTCCAAGGAAAAAAGTCCGATGCCGTTTCGCGCACCGCCTTGGCGATGGCCGGAATATCCGGCTCCTTGAAATATCCGTTGCGGTATCCCGCGATCCTTACCCCGGGGAAATCAAAGCCGATCCGCCGCACACACTCCTCGACGATCTGCGGCCTAGATTCTAGCAGATAGACCGAGAAACCCTCACGGCCCGCCAACTCCAGCAGCTTGTGCATCAGGTGGTATTCATACTAAGAAGCCCCCTTGCCAAACAAGACCACCGGAATGGTCATCAGCAGAATCTTCAGATCGAGCCAAACCGACCAGTTATCGATATATTTGCGGTCCAGGATCATCCACTCTTCAAAGGTCAGGTTGTTGCGTCCGCTGATCTGCCACAGACAAGTGATTCCGGGTTTGATAGATAGTCGGCGGCGATCACTCCAGTCGTAAAGATTCACTTCGCTCAACAACGGAGGACGAGGCCCGACCAAGCTCATTTCCCCCTTGAGCACATTTATCAGTTGGGGCAATTCGTCAATGCTGAGCTTGCGCAGGATAGCCCCAACCCGCGTCACCCGCGGATCCTTGCGGATCTTGAAGGCCGGTCCATCCATCTCATTGAGGTGCGCCAGTTCCTCTTTCCGCTCTTCCGCATCGACCACCATCGAGCGGAACTTCAGCAAACGGAACCTGCGCTTGTTCATGCCGATCCGCTGCTGGCCGAAAAACACCGGACCGGGACTCGTGAACTTCACGGCCGCCGCCGTCACCAGCAGCAAAGGACTCAGCACAACCAGCAGTAAGACCGAGCCGAAAAGATCCATCACCCGCTTGACAAACAACTGGAACAGCAGGTTCTCCCGGAAGAATGTCACCATCTGGTCCCCTTCGAACTCCTCCACCTGGGTCCGCGACAACAACTGGGTATTTCCGAGATCCGGCACCAGGCGCACCACCACACCGAGGTCGCTGCAAAGCCCCACCACGTCGCATGCCAGCGGAAAATTCTCCCGCAGTGGCAGGCAAAACATCACTTCATCGACTACGCCCTTCTTCAGTTGGTTCAGCAGGTCGGCCACCGGACCCAGGACTTTCCAGCGGGCCTCGATCCGGCCCAGGTGCCCGGCGCTGCCAACATCTGCAAAGAGAAATCCTTCTATCTCATATCCAAGCTCCCGTCGCGACTCGATCCGGTCCGCCAAATCAAAAGCCTTGGCCGTCTCACCGATGATCAAGAGGTGGCGCGCATTGCGCCCCTTGCGCCTCAGGACTCTCAGCAATGACCGCAGCACCACCCGGCTGCTGATCAGCAGTACTGTCGAACTGAGCAAGAACAAGGACACCACCAATGGCGTGACCATCTTGATGTAGAACATCGCGCCAGCCAACAGCAGCAGCAGGCTGGTTACCGTCATCGCCTTGACTATTTCAAGCGCCTGACTCTTCAGCGTTGTGAAACGGTTCGCATCGTAGTGAACCAGCCTGTTGAAGATAAAGAACCAGCCGAAAAGCACCCCGAACATCGCAATCCCTTCGTATGCCTGATAACTCTTCTCCAGAACCTCCCCGATAAAACCGAAGCGCCCCCTCTCCTCGACCCATCCCACCAGCAGCACGAAGACTCCGACCAGGATGATCTGGTCGAAAATACGAAATCCTTGAATCAGTAGTTTATGGCGGAGGCGTATCATTGAGGTTGGCTTGTTGTATCATCTGTTGAGAGTAGCCGGATCGTCAGTACGAATGGGAAAATCGACCACCTTTTTCTTGAAAAGAAACACACAATCCGACTCACTCACGGAGAGCCTGCCCAAACTCACCACCCGAACGAGCCGGTCTGCCAGAAACGCACCCGGTTGACCGACAAGCATCTTACGGAAGAAACGCTTCTGCAATCCAGACTGAATCAGCACGGCAAGTTCAACTTCGAATCCATGTGCCTTCGCAAAGCCTGCCATCCTGTAGGGCGAAATTGAAGGATCCAACACGGTTGGAAAGTTGATATAACCGGGTGTTCCAATGAACGTTGGGAAACGCAAGGAGCAATAGACCGCCTGGCCTGACGGCAGAAGCCATACTTGCCATCGCGAGGGCCGGTCGATGGAGGTGCTCAAGCACATCAAAGCACACTACCAGATCGAAGGCATTTTTCGGAAGCTCGCATGTCTCCAGATCACCAACGATCTTTTCATGCACTGAGGTGTTCTTGTCCAATTCCTCAGCCGAAATGTCGATCCCCACAACATGGGCGTTAGGATGTATGGGAATATTGCTGCTGGAACCGCATCCAGCCTCAAGAATCCTAGGGGAGTCGATGCCAAGCCAATGAGCCTCAAGTCTTTCCTTTAATCCGGTCTGCCCATCCGGGCAATATCTTGGTTTCTCGGTTTGCATCGTCGTGTCGCTCTTGCGTGGGCGATTGGTCGCATGGTCTATTCCTCG
>JAPLUJ010000606.1 GCA_026397695.1 Verrucomicrobiota bacterium
AGAAGAGGGTTTTAACCGCAGATGAACGCAGATAGACGCAGATGAAGAGAGATTTTTGATTTGATCTGTGTTCATCTGCGTCCATCTGCGGTTCGAATTTCTTAATTGAACAGGATTGGCCGGGACGGCTATCCTCCTTTACCGTTGGTCAAGGATTTGCCGGGCCTCCAATTCGGTGGTCGTTCCAGCATAACTGCGCACAAAGTCGCCGAGTTTCGCTCGCATCGTTGCCTTGGCCTTGATCGCTTTGATGGTCTCCAATTCCTGTTTTGCCAGATCTTCCAGCAATTGTTTGGCTTCCCCGGCGGCTGGCGCGGGACGCCACTGGGCAATGAACGATTGCAGGTTTTGGCATTTGGTGGGGCCGCCGGGGGTGTCGCGGATTTTCGTTAGGGCATCGTCCGCCAGCTTGTTATATGCTTCCTTGGCTTGCCGGTTGATTTCAAAGCCATCCCACATGGCGATGTATTTTTTCAGGAACGCAGTGGACACGGGAACCGTTGATAGAATCTTCTTCAGTTGTTCTTCCGCGATGGCATTGCATTGATCTTCGACGGGTGTCGTGAAGTCGCAGCCTTTCCAATCCCGGACAAATTGCTGCTGCCCGGCAAGCAGTGCATTACCCGCCAACAGTTTTTTACTCTCGGCCGCGCCCAGCGGCTTTAATTGCGCAATCATCTTTTGCGCCGCCGCATGTTCGGGCATCTCCGAAGTGGTAATCGAGCGGATTTCGCGGGCGGTGCGAAACGCTTTCCCGAACCGCTTGGCGTTCAGATCAGTTTGCATCGCCGCCTGCAGCTTCGGCAGGTCGCGCAGAACCACCTTTTGCATCATCCATTTCCGCATTTCAGGATAATGTCGGGTGGGCATCTCATGGCCGCCCTCGAACTCCAAATATGTCAAATCAATTCCGGCGGCCTTGCCTTCTTTTTCAATGCTCTGATAGCCACCTAACTTCGGGGCTGAGTCCTTATTGCCAATGAATGCGAACATGGGCCGCCCCTTGAGACTTGCAAAGCCGCCCATCGGCCAGCCTGCCCCGCCGGGCATGAACGCATGGAAGTATTTTTGAAAAGCGCCTGTCGGCTCGCCGATCAGGCGCATGATGGCGGCGCCACCGGAGGAGAAACCACCGCAGATCCTTTGATCCGGGTTGATGTTAGGAACGATTTTCTCCAGTTCGTCGAACATGGTTTTGTAATACGACCATGGGGTCGAACTCCAGCCCCCTTTATGGGTTTTATCATCCATGAGATAGGGCACGCCGACACAGATAAAACCGCTGGCACCTGCAATCTCCTCTGCCGGCTCAGGGCTATCAGATCCGGGGCCGCCGCCGTACCAAACCAGCAGCGGAAATGTCCGGTCCAAGGTATAGTCAGTGGGGATATGGATGCCCATGCGCGACGGTTTATTTTCCCAAGTGGTCCCCAGTTGGGCGAAATCCACATGGAATGTGGTCCCGGGCTTAACGCGCGCATCGCTTGCTTCACCACCCGCACAGCAGGCCAATCCGGAAATCCATACGATCAGGCAAATGATGCAATTCGGTCTTTTCATGGGGTTGTGGGTTCGCGGGCGGTTATGCGTGCCCTCATGCTGGGCGTTTGCATGCGTGTGTCAACGCGAAGCTGCGGCGACCTCCTTCGGCCACCATGACGGAGGAGTTGCGCGATGCGTATCCGGGTGTCTATGATTCCGGGCGTGGCGGCATTTTCCTTAACATTGCTCGGAACTGGGACCTCGGTGGGCGTGCCGGTGATTGGGTGCATGTGCCCGGTTTGCGTGTCGGCGGACCCGCGCAACCAGCGGCTGCGGGCCTCGGCGCTGGTGCGCGCGGGAAAGGTGGCGGTGCTGATAGATTCAGGTCCGGACCTGCGGGCGCAGGCGTTGCGCGTAGGCTTGCGGGCGCTCGATGCGGTGATCTACACCCACGCCCATCTGGACCACGTGGCGGGATTCGACGAGTTGCGGGCGTTCTGTTGGAACAAGGACGGCCCGTTGCCGCTGCATGCCACGGAGTCATGCCTAACAACGCTGCAGACGATGTTCGCCTGGGCCTTTGCCGCAGAAAACATTTACAAGGGTTATGTCAAACCTCAGGCGTGCCTCATCGATGGGCCGATTTATTATGGCGACCTGAAGATCACCCCGCTGCCGGTGGAGCACGCCGCAGTGGAAACGATCGGGTTCCGGTTTGATTATCCTAACACCCGGAGCATCGCCTACCTGCCGGACGTGAAACGCATCCCGGCTGACACCATGGAACTCCTCCACGGCGTGGACGTGCTGGTGATCGACACGCTGCGACCCCAGCCGCATCCCACACATTTTTCGCTCGGCGAGGCGCTCGAGGCGATCCGGCAGACACGAGCCGGGGAGGCATGGTTGACCCACCTCGGCCATGAAAACGACCACGCAACCATGGAGGCGGCATTGCCTGCAGGCGTGCGGGTGGCGTGGGACGGGCTGACAATCGAACTTTGACGTTTTTTGGCTGCCAGCCTTGCATGTCGCGATTCCACCGGGCATCTTGTCTGGATGCGTGCGATTGCTCGGGTGTTGCTTCTGCTGGCGGGTTTGCCGTCCATTGCATGCGCCGTGCCAAAGCCCGCAGCGGTGGCGGTTCTGTATAACTCCGCCGTGCCGGAATCCCGCAAACTCGCGGAACTCTATCGGCATGCCCGCAACATCCCGGCGGAAAACCTGATAGCCTTGGAAATGCCGGCAACGGCGGATATTTCCCGCGCGGATTACGAGAAATCCATCCTCAAGCCGCTGCGCGCGGAGTTTGACCAACGGGGATGGTGGAAACGCGACCGGGACGCGACCGGCCCCTGCGGATCCAACCGACTCCCGCACCAGCACCCTCACCCGCACCCGCAAAACCAGGAACGCCAACCCCTCCCCCGCCGAACCCCGTCGCCGGTCATGACGAGGCGTCGGTGGACTCGGAGTTGGCCATGTTCGGCGCGGAGGGCCTGCCATTAGTCGGCCCCTTGCCTAACAAATTCCATCAGTCTGAAAAATCCATCGCGGACTCTGATTTCCCGTTTCTCGTTCTAACGGCGAGGATCGACGCGCCCACATACACCACCTGCGAACGGATGATCCGCGACGCGGTGGATGCGGAGAAATCCGGCTTGTGGGGCATTGCCTATGTGGACATCGCTAACAAAATCCCGCAGGGTGACCAGTGGCTGGAAACAGTGGCCAAGGAAAACCTGCGGGCGGGCATCCCGACAGTGGTGGACCGTTTCAACGACACCTTGCCGAAAAACTATCCGATGAGCGACGCGGCGCTCTATTATGGCTGGTATGATTGGAGTGTGAGCGGGCCGTTTTTAAACCCACGCTTCAGGTTCCGCAAAGGAGCGGTGGCGATGCACCTGCATTCGTTCAGTGCGGAACAACTCACCAGCGCGGACAAGAACTGGAGTGGGCCGCTGTTGGAACGAGGGGCTGCCGTCACCATCGGCAATGTATATGAACCATATCTGCAAATGACCCACGATTTCGGCATGCTTCACCAACGCCTGTTAGCCGGGCATTGCTGGGTGGATGCCTGTTGGATGGCCATACCGGTGGCCTCCTGGCAGGCCGTGGTGCTGGGCGACCCGCTTTACCAACCGTTCAAACACCTCGACGGAACTGGCGAGCGTCTGCCACAAGACAACGATTTCCGTGCATTGCGCATCGCGGCATTGCGCTGGGCCGACGATCCGGCGGAACGCCGCAAACAACTAGACATGGCCGCCGTGCGCACCAAGAGCGGCATTTTGGCGGAGGCCGTGGGGCTGGACCTTCTGCAACATGGATTGACCGAGGACGCGGCCGTCCATTTCCTTACCGCCAAGGGATATCATGGGCGCACCGAGGATAAACTCCGCATGGATTTCCACTTGCTCGCCATCGACCGCGCGGCCAACCGCAAGGACCTCGCCGTGCGCGCCCTGCGCGACGCCCAATTGCGCTATGGTGCCATCCCCGAAGCCGAAGCACTCAAAGGCTGGCTGGATATTCTCGCCCCACCCCCCCCACCTCCAGCCGCTCCAACCCAAGTGCCCCCGACCAAAACCCCGGCACCTCCCGTGCCGAAAAAACCCTGATTTCCCATCTCCACCGACATGACCTACGCCTATTTGTTAGAATCAGTCTGGCATCCCCCGCTCGCTTTCGCGGAAACCTCGTCGGGCACCCTGCCGTCGGAGTTGGAACTTCAGGCACTGTGGTTTGCCGGGGCGTTCGGCCGGAACTTCCGCACCACCTCGGGCAAAACCGTTAGAATCGTGCAATTCGGCGAGTGGAACCGCAGTGCGGGCCCGGATTTCATCCATGCCGCCGTGGAGATCGATGGCGAAGCGCACCCTGGTCCGTTAGAACTCGATCCGGATTCCGGCGCATGGGAGGCGCACGGGCACGCCACGAACCCGGCGTTCCGGGACGTGGTGCTGCATGTGGTTTTCCAAGCGGACGCGCGGCAGGGTTTCATCCGCAACTGCGAACATCGCGAGGTGCCGCAGGTGGTGATCACTGACATGCAACTCGCCGATGCGTTGAACCGCCCGCAACGCGAGATCGCCATCGCCCACCCCGGGCGCTGCGTCCATCCGCTGAAATATCTATCAACAGGGGCGATCGAAAGCCTGCTCAACGAGGCGGCGGTCCATCGCGCCAACCTCAAGGGCGCGAGGTGGTTGAAAACCGCGGACGCCCACGGCCGGGATGCCGCCTTGTTTCAAGCCACCGCCGAAACACTGGGTTACCGGGGAAATTCGCTCGCGATGCGCCTGCTGGCACAGCGCGCGCCGTTAGCACTGCTGCGCGACGAAGGCGATGCCGCCGAAGCGGTGCTCTTCGGCACGGCGGGATTTCTAACACCCGATCTGCACGAACAAGCGCCGGCCGACACCCGCGATTACCTGCGCGGCCTGTGGGATGCCTGGTGGAAAAGCCGTGCCCGCTTCGAAGTCACTCCCAACCGCGCCATTCCTTGGAAAACCCACGGCCATCGCCCGGCCAATCATCCCCACCGCCGGGTCGGCGCGCTGGTGGCTCTAGTCCAATCATGGCCGCATTACCGACGCCTGGCCCTGGCCCGCCCGTTCGCGGTCAAGCCGCTGGTCGATTTCCTGCAAGCGCTCGAGCACGACTTCTGGGCGAAGCACCACACGCTCACCTCCGCCGCCTCGCCCCGCCGCGTGGCGGTTTTCGGGCGGGCCCATGCGCTCGAACTCGTCGCCAACCATCTGGCACCGCTGGCGATGATCGAGGGTGGCATGACCTTCCGTTCCTATCAGAAATTGCGCAACTCCGCGCCTAACGACAAGGTGAAGCGCTGCTCCCTGCGTTTGTTCGGTTCCCTCAAAACCGCGCAACCGTGGTTCCGCCGGGTCTGCCACCACCAGGCCCTGCTCCAGGTCTATCAGGACTTCTGCCTCGAGGATTTCTCGGATTGTCACGACTGCCCGTTCCCCGAACAACTCCTGCAGTGGAAATGATCGCTCAACCTGCCATCACCCTCAACGGATCACCGCATCCCATCCCAGGCCCCATCACTCTGGAGCGCCTGCTCGAAACTCTCGACCTCGCCGGCAAACCGGTCGTCGTCGAACTCAACGAACAGGCGGTTTTCCCGCGCGACTATCCCTGTACCTTGGTGGACAATGGAGCTCGAATAGAAATTGTCACCCTCGCCGCCGGCGGCTGAGGTACCGAATGGCTTGGCCGATTTGTATCTGTCGTGCATTTTTCCTCTTTCCCGGCATTTTTCCCTTGCACGGCACCGTGCGCATACCCATCGTCCGCCCGCGTCCGCAAGGAAGCCCTTCCGGTGTAGCTCAGCGGCAGAGCGGGTGACTGTTAATCACTAGGTCGTTGGTTCGATCCCAACCGCCGGAGCCATTGCAAATCAAGGGTTTATGACTTTTTTGTTTTGATAGAGATTCCCCCGTGTGCCCGTATGTCGCCCTTATTTTCCGGGAATCGAGGCTACAGACAGGTGAGCGCCATGCCCTCCAGAGCCGAAACAGGATCCACGGCGGATGACGAATTGACATTGGCGATGCATCGAGAAACGGCTTGTCGACCCCCGAGGAAAATGGGA
>JAPLUJ010000325.1 GCA_026397695.1 Verrucomicrobiota bacterium
CCGTTCTGATAGTCCAGATTCGCCCGGTTGTCGCCGAGGCTGACAAAAAACTGGCTGGTTGCGCTGTTAGGATCACCGCCCAGCTTTGCCATCGAAACGGTGCCGCGCACATTGGCGATTCCAGGCTCATTGGTCACCGGCGGATTGGTGACCACGCTGGTAAAATTGCTGCCTGTTCCCGCACCCTTGAACCCGCCGCCTTGAATCACAAAATCCGGCACGCTGCGGTGGAAGGCCACATCCGTGTATTTGCCCGCGTTCACATAACTCATGAAATTCACCACCGTCGCCGGCGTGGCCGTGTCGAACAAAATGAAATCCATGTTACCGAGGGTGGTGCTGACCCGCACGGCGGACTCCGCTTCCGGGTCGGTGAAAGTTCCGGCCAGCGCGGTGTCGCGGGTGCCACCGGCCGTGCCGGACCATGACGGAATGATGGTGCCAACAACCGGCGGTCCTGCCGGCGGGCGGACGCGGATATAGAACGTCTGGGCCAGTGCGCATCCATTGTCGTCATGCACGGTGTAAGTCACGGTGTAATTGCCCAAGGCTGGATAAACGCCGGTCAGCTCGCCTGTGCTGCTGTTGAAAGTCAACCCGGTTTCATCTCCGCTCAGGGTGCGGGAACTCACGGCCGCACCCCCCGCATGGGTGAACGTGTGGGCAAACGGACTGCCGGGCGTGCCGGAAGTGCCGGACTTGCTGGTCATGACCAGCGGGGCATCCACGGTGACGGTCGCTACGCTGGATTCCGCCATGGTAACTGTCCCTTTGTACGGGGCCACAATGAACGAAACGACCATGGCGGAATCCGTTTGAGGAATCTCCACCTTATAGTTGGTGACATCCGCCGCCACCTTGGTGAGCAAGGTGTATGCAGAATCGCCCTCCACTTTATAGGAGATATCATACCCGGCTTCATTCAGGATGTTGGGCCATGAGAGGTTGACGAGCTGTTGACATGGGTCAGCGGTCGCCGTCAGGATGTAGCTCCCGGAGTTGACGATGGATATATCGGAATAGGCCGACACATCCGCGCCGGGGGGCGAGTCCGGGGTGGTGGGAGGAGTGGTGCCTTTGTAGGCGCGTACGCGGAATGAGAAAGTTTCAAGTGGGAATATCAGATTTCTGGGACTGATGGACACGATATTGACACCCACAGAATCAAGATACACCCAGGTGCCGGAGCCGGTCTTCATCTCGATGGCGAAGCCCGATTCGCCGGTGGAGTTGTCCGCCCACTTCAGGCTCACATTGAACGGATCCACCGCAGTGGCGCTAAGGTTGAGTGGGACACCCAAAGCGGAAGTGCCCACCGTGGCCACATTGGAAGCGACGGATTTTCCCAATGCATTGTATGACTTGACCCTGAAGAGATACACCTTGTTCAAGGAAGCTCCAGCCCATGGATAAGAAAGGGTGAGCCCGGTGTGTCCAACTGATTTGAATCGTCGCCCTACTCGACGTAACGCCAGTCACCACTGCGGCGCAGTTCGTGGGCGCCTCCGGCAACGCAGACGTGTCCACTGTGGCCACATTGGAGGCGACGGATTTTCCCGATGGATTGTATGACTTGACCCTGAAGAGATACACCTTGTTCAAGGAAGCTCCAGCCCATGGATAAGAAAGAGTGAGCCCGGTGGAAGCCGTGGTGTTAGACGAGAGATAGGGAATTGTGGAATAGGAATCCCCATTATCTGTGCTGTGTTCGATATACCACCGCGTCTCATTCGTCGATTTGTCTGTCCAACTGATTTGAATCGTCGCTCTACTCGACGTAACGCCAATCACCACTGCGGCGCAGTTCGTGGGAGCCTCCGGCACTGCCGCTTGTGTCGGCAGCAACATGCCGGAGAAAACCAGCAGGACAAAAAGTGAAAAACGCAGGCAGGCGTCCCTGGTGACATGCAACGACCGTCGCACCCCGCTGGCAACGGGCGGCGGGAAGCGCCCCAGCCAGCGCCCCACAAGTCGGTATGTGGCAGGATTCGGGGGAGTGGGTCCAACGCCATGCATGCAGCAAAAATATATTTTGCAACCCGCCCGTGTCAACCGGAGTTTTGTCGGGATGTGTGCATCGGCGCGAGCCGCAGACCTTGGCAGCCCATGCCACCGGCCTCAACATGACTCCCGCACCGATAACGACACTTGCTTCATCCACATCCGCATCACCCAACCGGGAGAGGCTCGGACCGCCCTAATCCTCGACAATCCGAATCCGCAGGAACCTCTTGGACAGGGCACCAAGTGCCACGGTATCCTTGATCTTCACCACCGTGCGATCCGTTTGAACCAATGCGCTCACCACCTGCGGATGTGAAAATCCAAGCGTCGATTTCCAGATCTCAGTCCACGTCCCGGTCAACCCGTCATTGGCCTCCACCGCGTAGGTCAAGCCTGTGGTCGCATTGCGTACCGGAAACGTGAGGGTCATGTATCTGGCGGCGGGTGCCACGCCTGCAGTCCCCGGAAATACCACCTGGCTCGTATTGTTAGAAAGCGCGGGGTTCCCGAGAAAGGCGTATTCCTGCAGGTTGTTCCAACCGTCCGCATCCGGGTTTTGTCCGGTCGCGTTCTGACCGCCGGGAAAGGAGGTGCGCGATGCCCAGGTGGCGTAGGTGTCCGCTAGATTCACCGCCACGGTTTGGCTGGTGCTGAGGTTGTCCAAATCCGTCGCGGTCACGGTAATGGTGGTTTGTCCGCCAGACAGGCCGGCCAAGTGGAGTTGTCCATTGGCGATGCTGGCCGAGGCGACGGCGCTATTGGTGTTGCCCGTGATGTTATAACTCAACGTGAGAATGGTCGTGAACGGTCGTGACCGAGTTGACCTTCACCAGTTTCGTCTGGTCCATCGAAGCGGGGGCGCTGGCGGCGTTCATCGGGAAGTCCGTGAATGACGTGGCTGTGGGACTGCCATCCAGATACAAGTTGTAGGTGGCAGTCGGCAGGTTGCTGATGTTGTCTGCCACGACCATGCCATTGCCCGCGACCCGGCCGAAGACCGTGAAGCCGCCGTTCTGATAGTCCAGATTCGCCCGGTTGTCGCCGAGGCTGACAAAAAACTGGCTGGTGGCGCTGTTAGGATCGCCGCCCAGCTTTGCCATCGAGACGGTGCCGCGCACGTTGGCGATTCCAGGCTCATTGGTCACCGGCGGATTGGTGACCACGCTGGTAAATTGACTTCCTGTGCCCGCACCCTTGAATCCGCCGCCCTGAATCACGAATCCGGCGATGCTGCGGTGGAAGGCCACATCCGTGTATTTGCCCGCGTTCACATAACTCATGAAATTCGTCACCGTCGCCGGCGTGGCCGTGTCGAACAAAATGAAATCCATGTTACCGAGGGTGGTGCTGACCCGCACGGCGGACTCCGCTTCCGGGTCGGTGAAAGTTCCGGCCAGTGCGGTGTCGCGGGTGCCACCGGCCGTGCCGGACCATTGCGGAATGATGGTGCCAACAACCGGCGGTCCTTCCGGCGGACGCACCCGGATATAAAACGTCTGGTGCAGGGTGCTGCCGGTGGTGAAGTGCACCGCATAATTCAAAGTATAATTCCCCACAGCCGGAAACACTCCGTTAAGCGCGCCGGTGCTGCTGTTGAATGTCAGCCCGGTCGCGTCCCCGGTCAGCGTGCGGGAACTCACCGTAGCCGCTGAAGTATGCGTGAAGGTATGGGCAAACGAACTGCCGGGCGTGCCGGATGTGCCGGTTTTGCTGGTCATGCTGGCTGGAATATCAACGGTGGCAGATGCCACGTTAGACTCGCCAAGGTAGTAGCCAAAATAATATGGCCTAACAGTAAAAAAATAGGTCCAAGTCGCGACCACGGTCGGAGTCGTGACTTGACAATTGATGACATCCGCCGCCACCGAACCGAGATACGTTAAGGAAGAAGCACCCGGAGGCAGCCACCAAACAGCATAACCATCCACGTTGGATACAGTAGGCCATGAAAGAGTGATGGCCTCCTGGCAAGGCACTGCGCTGGCCGTGAGGGTGAAGACCCCTGTGGTAACCGGAGCTTCATTGGAGAAGGTCGAGAATTGCGCGCCGTTATAGGCAGCTATCTTAAAGCGATAGGTCGTATTCTTCAATCCCCCGGTCCACGCAAAGCTGACCGTGTTGCCGGTGGAGGAAGTGGAGTCGGAGGGAATGGATCCCAAACGGGCAAAGGCTCCGTTATTGATATTGTAATCAATGATCCAATGCGTCTCATCCGCCGAATTGTCAGTCCAACTGAGGCGAATCGACGCCCCACCCGCGCTAAAACCAATTCCCGCCGCGACGCAGTTCGTGGGTGCCACCGGCACCGCCGCATGGGCCGGGACCGCCATGCCGGCGCAAGCCAGCAGGGCTAACAACCCACAACGCAGGACAACTCTTTTCCCGGCATGACAAGGACTCCACCCATCGCCGGTCACAAACGTCGCCAAGGGCTCCGCCACCTGTCTTCCGGGACGGTTTTTGAAAAAGCAGGGTTGTGCGGGTCCAACGCCGAACATGCCGCGGAAATATATTTGGCTCGCCACCCGTGTCAACCGGAGGTTTGGAACGGATTGAGCACGTGGATGCCCAGACCTGCGAAATCGGCTTCTTTGGTATCGAGCAGGTAGCCGGACATGTCAATCAGCTAACAGAGGTTGCTCCGTGCCCCGGTTTGGCAGTTCCCGTTCCCGCTCGAAGAGCGCATCCTCACCCGCATCCGGCATTTCGCTGAGCATTTGCCAGAAACTTTGGCGTTTTTCCGCGTGATCCGCCTGGAAGGCTTCACGCAAGATCCGCCGGTGTTCTTCTTCCACCGAAACGCCGTGCTCGCCTGCCCGTTGCTTCAGGTGGCGAACAATCTCGTTCTCCAGATTTCTGACAAGCAACTGTGCCATGGGGACAGCCTGCGATAGCAATGATAGCGAGTCAACTGGAAAAAAGGAGAATATTCTAACATGACATTGACGGCATCTGCGCAAGCATGCCTTGGCAAACTTCCATGGCGCCCATTGCGGTTTGACGGGTGGTGCTGGATCGTGCATGCTGCGCCGCGATGTCCGACCCGAAGCACGTGCTCTTCATTTGCACCGGCAACACCTGCCGCAGCCCGATGGCCGAGGGTCTGTTCCGCTTGGCCACGGCCGGACGAGGGGATTTCACGGTCAGCTCGGCCGGCATCGCCGCCGCCAAAGGCGCGCCCGCCAGCACGGCAACCCAAAACCTGCTGAAAAAACGCGCGGTGAGCGAGGATCTTCTCAAGGCCGCCACGCACGTGTTTGTCATGACCCAAGGGCATCTCGCCGCCCTCGAAACCCGCTTCCCCGAACACGCGGACAAATACTTCCTCGCCCGGGAATTCGCCGGCATGACCGACAAACGCAGCGGTACCGACATCCCGGACCCGATCGGCATGGGCCCCCACGCCTACGAGGAAGTCGCCCAAATCCTCGACGCCGCCATCCCCTCTATCATCGCCTATATCGATCAAACCTAGATCATTCCGAGTTTCATTTTGCCTTCCTCGGAGATCATTTCCTGATTCCAGGCCGGATCCCAAACGAGTTCCACCCGCGCGTCATCAATGCCATCGAGCATCAGGATTTTCGCTTGGGCATCCGCCGCGATCACCGGTCCCATGCCACATCCGGGAGCGGTGAGCGTCATTTTCACCGTGGCCACGGTTTGGCCGTCGATCTCCTCAATCCTACAATCATAAACGAGCCCGAGATTCACGATGTCCACCGGGATTTCCGGATCATAGACGCCCTTGAGCTGGCTCCACACCTGATCTTCGAGCGATCCGTCCTGCAGCCTAACAGCGTCCGCCTGCCGGGTCTGCTCCTCATCGGCATTAACCCCCAGCGCATCGGCATCTTGTGAGGAAATCCGCACCAGCCCTTGGGAAGTCGCCACCGTGTAGGTGCCACCCAGCCGTTGCGTCAGATAAACCGCCGTCCCCGCCGGAAGATGGAGCGTGTCACCACTCGGGATCTGGATCGCGATGACTTCGCGCGTGAGCATGATTTCCTGCTGCATGCGCGAAGTTAAAACCAGCCCTCTCCGCGCCGCAAGGGATGAGTTTCCCGAAAGAACAATCGAATTTGATGATCCCGCTTCCAAAAAAATGTGCGGTCATCCCCGGTTAATGATTGCAGCATCAGGGGATTGTCAGCTTAACTTCATCATTAATGATGGAAACCGAACTCAGTCCAATCCACTCGTTGCCATCGGGACTTTGCGAAGATCCGAGCCGGCTGGCAGCATCCCTGTTTAAACGCATGGCCCATGACGACCCCACGGCCCTGCTGGAATTATACAGTATCTGGAGCCCGGTTTTCCTGGGAATTGCCGGCCGGATGCTCGGTGACCCGCAGGAAGCCGAGGAAGTGGTGCAGGACACCTTTGTCCGCATCTGGAACAGCTCCGCCGATTACAACCCTCATCACTCGCCTCCCCTTGTGTGGGCCTTCACGCTGATGCGGGGGTATTGCATCGCGCGTCTCCGCTCACGGAATCGCTCCAAAAAGGATGCCTCACGCGCCGTGCTCATGCCCCTTTCCACGGCATCGGAAAAATTTGAAAACCCGCGCGTGATGGCAGCAGATGACTACCGGCGCGTCAGGGCCGCATTGAACCAACTCTCCCCCGATGAACGGGGTTGCCTGGAACTCGCGGTTTTCCTGAAATATTCCCATGCCGGAATCCAGAAACAGCCTGATACTCCCATCGGCACCGTGAAAAACCAATTGCGCCATGCCCTGAAAAAAATGCGCAACCACCTGTCCCGCTATGAACTCTGACCTCTACGACAGCGCCGCTTGGCGTACCTTTGACATGCTGGATGCCGAGGAATCCACCATCTTCGACGAGGCCATGCGCCATGACCCCGTCCTGCAAAGCGCCTTCCTCGAAATGAACCGTCTCACCGCAGCCATCGCCGTCACTCAAACACCGCCAGTCAAACCAACCCCGCAACAAGTCCTGCGATTGCAGACCCGCCTGGGCCTCATCCCGCCTCAACGATCCCACTTTTGGCCGGCTTTCTCCGGTTGGGCCGCAGCGGCGGTGCTGGCCGTCCTCCTGACCCTCCACCTGACCGGCATCATCGATCGGATAGATATGCGAATACCGGGGTTCTCCCCCACTTCCTCGTCCCCGCCCGACTCCGCCACCACGCATTCCATCTTGTCTAACGGAACAACCCGCTCCCTCCCGCAACCGTCAAACCCTAACGGTCACCTGCCTATCACGGGCACTCCAAAAGGCGGCAAAGAACCGGAAAACAAAACAACCGCCAAGGTGGAAACCAAACGTCTCAACCAGGAAATCGAAGTGCTGCGCGATCATCTCGATAAGGTCCAAAATCGCGACCGGGTGCTGTTTGAAGTCGTCCCCGGTAACCACGATGCTCGGTGACGCCCTCACCGCCCTCACCGGCGTCTCTAGCGGAAAACCGGCGGTTCCGTCCACCGGCCAAGCGAATCATCTCTCCTCGCTGTCCAAACTCCCGACCGCCATCCCGATCTACGACGCGGCCCGGGATTCGGGCACCTTGGTCGTCAGCAACCTGCCGCCCGCCGCCGAAGGCGAGTCCTATCATCTCTGGGTGTCCACGAAAATCGGCGAACAACCGATCTATGTCGGGGGTCTGCCGGAAAGCAGCGCATCGGGCGCGGATTCATTCGATTTCAGCCTCGGCTCCACTATGGTTCTGCCCTCCGGCTTCATTCTAACCAAGGACCCGCAGGATACACCCGCCGCCCCATCGGAAGCCAACATCGTCCTGCAAGGACCGCCATCTCCAGCTCACTGAGATTTCCCATCCAATGCCCTCATCCCCAAATTTCCGGGATTGTCAGATCCCTTCAGCCGGGCATATCTTCCCGGCCATCCCAATCCCATGTGGTCCTTTTTGATCAAGCACTGGCGGGATGGCATCGAAATCCTCTTCCTTGCCACCTGCATCTACCAGATTTACCGCGCCTTCCGAGCCACTCGCGGCGCGCAAATCCTGGTCGGACTCGGCACCCTCCTGGTCGTGATAACTCTGATCTCCACGATCTTCAAATTAGAGGTCATCAATTGGATCTTCAAGGGCGCCGCCACCATTTTGACCTTCGCCCTGATCGTCATCTTCCAACCGGAACTGCGCACCGGCCTCGCCCGTCTCGGCAGCAACCGCCTCTTCTCATTCTACAGCCGCCGCCGCCTCGACTTCCTCGAACGCTTCGCCGACGCCGTCATCAACCTCTCGAAAAAACGCATCGGCGCGCTCTTCGCCATCCAACGCGACGTCAGCCTCAAGGAACAACTCGACACCGGCGTCGCTCTGGACGCGCGTTTTTCCCCGGAACTCGCCATGGCCGTTTTCTTCCCGAAAGCCCCACTCCATGATGGCGGCATGATCATCGCCGACGACCGCGTCGCCGGCGCCGCCTGCGTGTTTCCCGTCACCGAACGCGAAATGAAGGATCGCTCGACCGGCCTGCGCCACCGCGCCGCCATCGGCCTCACCGAACGCACCGACGCCATCGCCGTGGTCGTCAGCGAGGAAACCGGCGGCATCTCGATCTGCGATAACGGTTTTCTCCAACGCAATCTCACCGAAAAACAATTCCGCGAGAAAATCGCGGACATCTTCTTCTCCAGCAATTCATCCCATGAAACTGAATCTAACGAAAAACCGGACCGCAAAGATCCTCTCACTCCTGCTGGCGATCGCAATCTGGTTTCTCATTAAGCAAAACCTCGCGGAAAGCGAAAGGCTGCTGGTCAAACCACCCCCGCGCGCCATCCCGGTCATCGGAAAGTAGCTGGAGCCTCCGGCTCCAGACCGTGCAAGGAGCGTCCCGCTCCTTCAGTTCTCCGCCGCGCGCGGCAGCAGCGTAGCTGGAGCATCCTGCTCCAGACCCAGAACTCAGCAAACCACCTCGTTTGGGTCGAATGGCCGAGCAAGTTCGATTCCCTCAATGGTAGGGACGGT
>JAPLUJ010000725.1 GCA_026397695.1 Verrucomicrobiota bacterium
AACGTTAAGAATCAGTGACATGCTACGAGGGCGAACTCCCGATGCAAGAACGATTTCCAATTATCCCAGCAGCTACTCCACGGAACGGTAGCATGTTCACTGATCGAATTGTTAGGTCTGTCGAAGCCTTTGATCGCACCTGCCTCATTTCCATTCCCGAAGCCTTAAGACTCCTCAGGCCATTCAAGCCTCCGCCCATTTCGGCCGGAAGACGGATCCAGGATGGCTTGTCTGGATGCAAATTCATTTCATCAGCAAGCCATCCCCGGCTTCCGGCCGGCAGTCGGCTTGCCGACTGCTTCATTGAATGTTGATTGCTGTTGCGGCGCAGCCACGGCGGTCGCATTTCTGATAGGAAAAACGGCGGTGCCGCGCCGTGTCCTTCCAGCACGCCAAATCGAGCCACTTTCGCCGGGCTTTTTGCAAGCAAACTTCCCGGCGAAAGTGGCTCGATTTTATGAATTTCCGTCATTCGGTCAAGCTGTTTTTTCTATCATAAATGCGCCCGCCTTCGAGTTCTGCGATCAACGTGTTAGAGGGGCGGGACCTAACGCTAGGAGTGATGCGCCCGGAGCCAATGGATAGAAAATGAATCGCAACAGGGGAGCGTCACCGGGTCGAATCCACTCCCTTGTTCACCCTCTTCGTAACTACCAACCAACACCGACAACACAAATGAGAATGCCAAATATCACCTCCGCCTTTGTAGCTGCCTCCGCCTTGATGGCGATGGGAAGCGGATCATCGAACGCCATGGAATACACGCTGAGTCCATCGCCAGACATGAATACGCTCTACACGCCAACCCTGAGAACTGCCCGCCGCGCAAAAGGCCGCGTGGCTACGAATCAGCGCCAACGCCGGAAGGATCGACGCCGGTCGTGGGCAGCCGGAAACCGCAAAGCGTTCCTTGGGTGAACAGTTTTATTGAACGACCGGTCGTGTTTGGGAGGTGTTACACAACGCGTCGTTGAGCAGGGGGCAAACCCGACCCGGAAGCGCACTTCTCCACGGAAGACCGTTCATGGGCACATCTTTGGCGATGGACGCGGCCTTGGCGAGCAAATTGCGTGATTACGTTTAGTTGGGTTGTTTCCGGGACGTGGGATGTCGGGTGGCGGGCTTACTGGTTGAAGTCCAAGGGGCTGGTGGCACCGGCTCCCGGGCGTTTCATGACGTGGAGGTAGATCATGGTGGTTTCCACCGACGCGTGGCCCAGCCGCGCTTCTCCAGACCGCACACGGATCCCACCCGCGCTCATCTCAGCCACGCCTGCAAGAGAGCGACCACAGCCAGATGCCAAGGCCGCCCAGAATCAGGAAGGCAAGCATGCTCGGCCACAGCGGCGTGACGTGTTCCGCCACGAGCACCCCGGGCCGTATCGAGGGCCTGCCGGAGACTGATTTCCGGGGGCATCCGATGACCTGAAAAACAAAACATTGCCAAATGACTCAACTTACTTAGAACGGCCAAATATGGCCGTTGAACCGGCCAAATATGGCCGCTCTATATATGAAAAAGAGAAGTATGAAAATATAAAGGACTTCTTCCTCTATCCGGACCATGGACGATCTGATGACGAACAGGGATGATGGTGACAGGAGGGCCGTAGAGACGCGGGCAGGGCTTTCTGGCACCAAGTACCACGCCGACGATCCGAAGCCGTGCAGGACACCTCCCGGGCCCATTGCGGCCCGTCTGTGGGTTCTTGATCAAGGCGCATTCTCCTCCACCCGGAAATACCGCTTGGGCATGTCGCGGGCAGTGTGATGACAGAGCCGTGTACGGACCCGTACGCACGGTGGTGTGGGACC
>JAPLUJ010000646.1 GCA_026397695.1 Verrucomicrobiota bacterium
ATCCCCGATCCCCGATCCCCGATCCACGATCCCCGATCCACGATCCCCGATCCCCGATCCGCGATCCCCGATCCGCGATCCGCGATCCCCGATCACTTCGTGGCGGGTGATTCGTTGTGGAAGCTGAAGACCTCGCCGTCCTTGAAGAAACGCCGGAGTTCGGCGGCGGCGGCGGCGGTGGAATCGGAGGCGTGGCAGACGTTGGCCATCATGTTCTCGCCGTAATCCCCGCGGATTGTTCCGGGAGCTGCGGCCTGCGAATTGGTCGGGCCTAACAGTTCGCGGATTCTGGTGATGGCGTTCTGGCCTTCGAGGGCGAGGACGATGATCGGTGTGCGGCGCATGAAGGCGAGGATTTGCGGGAAGTTCGGGAGGTGGACGATGTGGGCGTAGTGTTCGCGCAGGACAGTCTCATCGAGTTGCATCATCTTGATGCCACGGATCACGAAACCCGCGTCTTCAAAGCGGGCCAGAACCTTGCCGGTCAGGTTTTTCTCCATTGTGTCGGGTTTGAACAGAATCACAGTGGTTTCAAGCGCCATGGCCGGAAGAAGCAGGTGTTGTCAGCGGGGTTTGTTGAGTTGTGCCTGGACGGCAGGCGGCAAGGGATGGGCCTGCAACCACGCGGTTGCCGCGGCGGCATCCTTCTGAAGCCATGTGCCTATCGTTTTGGTATAGGCTGTATTGCGCTGTTCTTCGTCGGCGATGCGGGCGATTTGATTGACGGCCATGGCGGGTTCGCTGCCGAGCGTGTGCCAGACGAACTGTTGCACCACCTGGTCATTCACGTCGTTGGGGAAACGGTTCATCATTGAAAGTGCGGCATTCGGATCTTTAATGGACATGCTGGCGACCACGCCTCTCAAGGCGTTGCTGCGGTTTTCACCACTGGGCATGGCGGTGAGCGAACTCACCGCCGCTTGTGCATCTTTTTCCGCCCAAACGCTATACACATCGTCCATGCGTTGCTGGGTGGCTTGGCTGGGATTGGCGATCAACCAAGCTGCGGTTCCAGCCGGATCAGTGGCCGCGAGTGATTCGGCCGCCGTCATCATGGCACCGTTGCGCAGCGAGTCATCCGTGAGGGCCGCGATCCAGGCGCGGGCCGCATCGCCGCCCTGTGCGAGAACGTGTGGCATGATGGCGTCAAGCGCCTTGCCGCGTTCAGTGCTGCGGGGCATGCCGGTGAGAAGCTGGGTGGCACGCGCCGGGTCCGCCCCGGCGAGGGAGCGGATGATCGCCGGGAGATAGGGATTAGCGCCGTCCCCCGTATGACTCGTTTCGGCCCAACGGATGGCGGCCTCGGGATCGATGGATGCCCAGGACGAGAGAATCGTGTTGGTGGCGAAGAGATTGCTGGTATTGGCTTTGGCGTAGGCGAGAGCGGCGAGCGGATCGTTCTTGGTCCATGCGGAAAGCAGCAACGCGTATTCACCGAAGCGACTTTCGGTGATTCCCAGACTGCGGAAATGGGCGACCGCCGCCTCGAAATCACCGGGTGCGAGTTGATCGATGAACGCGAGCAAGGCGCGGTTGCGATCGAGCAGGTTTTCACCGCGCACAATCGACACGAGACGCGCCAGGCGGTCGGTGGAGGATTCCGCAGAGGCGCGGGCCGGGCGGTCGGGATGCGCGGATTTTCTAGCGGATTCGCTGGCCGCAACCCTGGAGGATGTGGAGGACTCGCGGGATGATTTCCTGCCGGGCATAGCCTCTTGGGTGGCGGCGGACGCATGCGGTGAGGAAATCCGGCCCGCCATGAATCCGCCTGCTCCGATGAGAACAATCGCGGCGATGATGGTGAGTGATGTCGGTTTCATAAGAGGGCGTGATGGTTGAACATGGGGGATACGGTTCCCAAGCGCTGCGATCTTGCGGATTGATTCAAGTTAGATCACGGGCGGTGGAGCGAATCCATCGCGGTACGTGCGCCGGACTATCGTGCGGGTCGCCTCCTCGTGGTTGGTGAAGGAAAGCGTGGCTTTGTTCCAGCGCAGTTCTTCGTGCGGAAAGCGTGTGGCCTTGACTGCGAGTTGGGCGGCCTCGGTCATCCGGATCGCATCCTTGAAGGGACTGCGCAGCTCGGTTTTCTTGCCCAGGCAATTGTCCACCCACGCGTGCCAATGGTTGAGGCGCGGAAACTCCGGTAATCCGGGCATCTTGAGGCCTGAGGTCATCTTGCCGTCCCGCCAGATTTCAAGACGTCCATCGGCTGTTAGGCAGAGCACGCCCCCCTCGCAGACCACCACCGTCATGTTGGTATCGGGGTATTTTCCCGGCGGCAATCCCAGTGCGGCACGCGAGGGTGCTTGGGCCGAGTCGCTGAAATAAATGGCGAACTGCTTGCGGGCGAATTTCCCGGACGCCACGGCATAGGTGATCGTCGAGTGGCACGGGTGGCTGTGAAACAGCGGATTGGGCGATTGGACGCAATGGGTTTGCACCGCGATGGGCGACTGCAATTCGTCATAGGCGTAGAAGACCACGTCTAACACATGACAACCCCAGTCGCCGAGGCCATTGCTGCCGTAGTTCCACCATGAGCGCCAGACGACCGGTGCGATGCCGCTGCGATAGGGCGTGTCGTCACACGCGCACAGCCACAGGTTCCAATCCAGACTTGGCGGCGGTGGCAGCGGCTCGCCGATGACGCGGTCCAGATTGAAATACTCGCGTTCGTTAGGTGAGTTGATCCAGGCGTGGGCTTCGACGGCCTTGCCGAGAGCTCCGCTACGGAGGATTTCCACCGCCGCCCGGCGTCCGCTGGAGGCCATCCGCTGGTTGCCGACCTGGGTGACGAGCTGCGGCCGTGCGGCCAGCGCTTTCTCCATCATCACCAGCTCCTCTAACTGATGGACCAGCGGTTTCTGGCCATAGACGTGTTTGTGGTTGGCCAGCGCGGTGAGCATGATAGGCGCGTGGCTATGGTCCGGCGTGGCAACAATGACGGCATCAAACGCAGCACCGTGTCGGGCAAACGCCTCGCGGTAGTCGCGGCAGGTGAAGGCCCCCGGGTGGTCTCCGGCAGCTTCCGCCAGCGCGTTGGCGTCCACATCACAAAGCCCGGCGATTTCCACCGCCGGATGTTGGGACACTTGGGTACGATCGATTTTGCCGATGGTCCCGACCACCCCGATCACAAGCACCCGGAGTTTGGAATTCGCGGCCACGGCGGGCGCACGCGTCTGCGATCTCACGGCAGCGGACAGTCCGAGTCCGGCGGCACCCATGGTCCAGAGAAAGCGGCGGCGTTTCATTGATGCTGGCATGCGCCACCTCATACGGCTGAAATCCCGCGGATTTTTCTTCAAGCTGGCCGGATGCGTAATTCGCGCTTGGGTTTCCCTCCCAGAGGCCACTACGATCCGCCCGTCGCATGCCCACGCCGATTCTCAGTGAAAAACTTCTCGCCTCTGTCTCGCGGGATTTTTTCCGCCCGCTTACCCGTCCATCGGCGGCGATCTATGTCGATTGTGCCGAACGACTCTCCGAGGTGGCGGGCGAGGCCGGCCGACTGCGCCACACGGAGACCATCGCGCTGATCCGGGAAATCCTGATGACACACCCGGAGATCGTGCTCGACGATGACGAAGGGGCCTCCCTGCGCGATGCCCGCCAGCGTGCCGGCCAGATCTTCACCCGCCTCTGCGACGCCCGTTGGCTGGAAGACCAACAGCTCGGACTCCACGAACGCTGGGCGCTCGTTGCTCCGGGCTTGCGACCCCTGCTGCGACTATTGCGCGAACTGGCGGAGGATGAAATTGCCGAGCTCAAAACCTTTGCCGACACCGTGCGTGGCGTTTGCGAAACTCTGGAACGCCACGGCAGTCTCGATCCCCGCCTGCACGAACCGGATGCGCTCCGCGCCACCATCACCGACGTCAACGCCCGCCTCGAAAGCGCCATCATCCAGCTCCATGGCGTCGAGAAACTCATCGCCCTTTTTGATCGCCGCCAGCGACTCAGTGACTCCCCGGCTGAAACATTGCGCCTGCTTTACGCCGAGTTTGGTGCCGGCCAACACATGGTCTGCTACGACGCCCTGCGTAGAAACGGCTTGCTGACCCGGCTTCAGGTGTTGCGCTCGCTGGTGGCCGACCGCCGCGACGATCCGTTAGTCAAGGAACGCCTCGCCACAGGCCTCGCCGCCCATTATCACTGGGATGTCACCGAGGCATACCACCGCGCCGAAAAAGCCCTCCGCGATCTCGAACACAGGCTCGCTGCCATCCGCCTTGTGGCCGATGCGATCGACGCACGCATGGCCTCGTTCAACCAGCTTTCCCAGCAGCGCTACCGCTACCAGACCGAACTCCGCGGCCGCCGTCCGGAAATCGTCAAAGCTTACTGCGATGCAGTCAACGCCGCTCATGAAGGTACCCGTCTTGGGGCGATGCGCGACACTCAGCCAGATTTCACGCCGCTGATCCCCGAGGTCAGGTTTTTCTTCGGAGTCGAATCGCTCGCCCGTTCCCGCCGTGCCAAGACACTGGCCGATCTAACATTCTGCGGCGATTCCGACGGGCGCGATGAATCCGCCGCAGACACGCTCGCCGCCCTGCGCGAACGCCAACGCCTCGCCCTCACTCCGCAACGCGCCGCACGCCTCGTCGCTCGCCTGCTGCCGGGCAAAACCAATAAGCTTTCCTCCTCCGACTTCAGCGCTGCGGATCTCGATGAAATGCTTGATCTGTTAGCCATCGCCGCCTACGAGCAGGCCTTCACCGCCAATGGCAAGCATGTGAAATGGAGCATCGATGGCCCCGGCAAACACGCCGGCCTCACTCCCGAGAAAATCCCAGCTGATCCGCATGCGGGATGGAACGTCGAGCGTTTCATCATCCAGCGTATCTGAAATCTCAAATTCCAAATTTCAAATCTCAAATTTCAAATCTCCAACCCATGTCATCCGCACCCCACTGGCCCCGGTTCTGGCCCGACGTCCCTGACGAGGACCGGTCGGCGCTGCGCGAGATCCTTGCCGAGCTGCTAGGTCGCGGCACTTTGCTAGGCGGCACCGGCTCCGGACGCGAGTATTTCCTCCTCGCCCGGGATCACTATCGCGAGCATCTGGCCGACTATCTCGCCCCGCTCGGGCTCGAACTCATCATTGATGACGACTTCTCGCTCCTCCAGGCACGCCCGCGACCGGAGGCCTGCCACTTGCTGTCCCAGTTTACCAAGGACGAAACGCTTTTTCTGTTAGTGCTGTGGCGGGTCTGGGACGATCACCGCTCCAATCTGGCCACCAGTGCCGTCATTCTCACCGTCGATGAGTTGTGGACCCGTTTCCGCAACACTTTTGACAAAATCGAGCCACCGGAGAAAACCCATCTCGACTCGTTGTTAGGACGGCTCAAGCGTCTGCGCCTGATTCGCACCCACAAGCCGGAAGGTGCGCTGCAACTCGGTGAAACGCTCATTGAAGTGCTGCCCAGCCTGCCCCGTGTCATCCCCTTTGACAGCCTTGAATCCTGCCTCGCCCGGGCCGCCATCTATCAGCCCGCCGCTGCCGGTGGAACCCCGAACCCGGAAGCCTGACATGCCCGCACGCGTCCACCTCAGCCGGATTATCGCCATCAACTGGTATGGTTACCGCCGTTTCATTGATGTCGCGGGGCTGACGCTCATCACCGGTGCCAACGGCTCGGGCAAGAGCGTTCTGCTAGACCTGGTCCAGTTCGTGCTGCTAGGCGAAGCGCTGAGTCGTTTCAACAAAGCGGCCGTCGGCACCGGCAGCGGCCGTTCGCTGCGCGGTTACTGCCTATGCGATACCAACACCCAGGGCAACGACGGCCAGGAACGCTATCTTCGCCCATCGGGCGTGACCCTCGCTGGCCTCGAATTCGTCTGGCCTCATGTGAAAGGTCAGGAAACCCGGCGCCGCGAAACGTGGGGTGCACGCATTGAATTCGAAGGTTCCACGGCGAAGGCCCGCACCCTCTGGTTCACCGTTCCCGGCCGCCTGGAACGTGAGGATTTTCTCAACCGTGACCTCGATCCGGAGGTCGTCGCCTTCATGTCCGAAGACGAGTTCCGCGTCCATGTGAAACGCGATCTGGGGGGCGAGGTTTTCGATCGCCAGGCGTCTTATCTCGATGAAATGGGCACGCGCAGCCACCTCTGGTTTGACCGCCCGCAGATGAATAAAACCCTGCCGAACTCGATGGCTTTCCAGCCGGTTGAATCGTTCGAAAAATTCATCCGCGATTATCTGCTAGAACCCGGATTGCCGGACGTGAAGGCCGTTCGTGCCAGCGTCGATGCCCACCGCCGTGCCCAGGAACGGCTGGAAAAGATGCATGACCAGCACGCCAGGCTCACCCGCATCGGAACTCGCCATCAGGAATACCGCGCTGCACGCCGCGATGCGCGGTTGCATGCCCATCTTCACGAGGCGCTGGCCCACGAGCAGAAACTCGAATCACTAACCGATCGCAGGAACCAGCTCGAGGTCCTCCGCGCTCAGAACTCCGAGCAACGCGCCGACTTCGCCGCTGCCATCAACGAACGGAACGAACTCGACTCCCAACTCGCAGCAATCCGTCTTGTCGCGGGCAACGACCTTCAAATCACCCGCCTCGCTGAAAATCGCACGCGCCGCGATGAAGTAGGACGCGAACTCGATGGCCTCAAGGAAATCGAAAAATCCGCGCGCCAGTTTCTCCACGACCGCATCCAGTATTGGAAACAATGGCTGCGCCTCGGCAAGGAATTCGGCCTCGCAGAACCCGAACCCGCCGCCAACTGGATCAGGCAGATGCAGGGCACCGACGAGACGGCCGCGCTCGATGCCGCCGGCCGCATGCCGCGCATCTATCAGTCGATGATCAACGACGCCCGCGACCAACTCCGCCCGGTCGAGGACAAAATCAAGGATCACGAAAGCCGCGAAGCAAGGCTCCGGCGCGAACTCGAAGACCTCGATCACAAGGGCAGTTCCGCACCCACGCCCCTGCTCGATGCCTTGAAATCCTGCGGCCAGAAAGCCGACGCTCTCGGCCGCGTGATCGAAGTGAAGGTGGAAGCGGAGCCGTGGTGGCCGCTGCTCGAAACTCTGTTAGGCGGCAAACGCGGCTCCGTGCTTGCCGCTGATTTCAAGGCGGCGTGGGACCAGGCCCGTCGGCTCGGCCACATCGATGAGGCGCTCGTCCATCCCGATGAACTCGGCACCGCCCCGAAAACCCCGAAGCCGGGAACCGTCGCCGCGTTTTTCGATACGAAACATGAGCTCGCAAGAGCCTATCTCCATCATCTTTACGGCGATGTGATCGCAGTCGAGACACTTGCCCAACTGGAATCCTACCCCCGCGCTTTTTCCAAGGACGGCTGGCTGAAAGACCCGCCGCATCGCCGGCATTTCCAGCCAGCCAAGGAATTCACCATCGGCGAGGAAGGCCTGCGCCGCCTGCGCACGGCGCGCCAGGACGAGCTTGCCGAGGTGAAGGAGGAACTCACCCGCCTGCATCGCTCCCGCGAGGATTGGCGGACCTTGCTCCATCGCGGCGAACAATGGACACTCGACAAGGCCGAGCCACCCACAGGAAGTTCGAAACTCCGCGATCTTCCACGGCTGCGCAAGGAACTCGCCCAACTCGATGAAACCATCCGCCTGCTCGCCACACCCGAGCGCGAGGAGACGGTGGGGAAACTCCGCGTGTTGGAAAAGACCTTCCAGGGCGTGATCGAGCGCACCGGTCGCCTCGCTAACAGCATCGAGAAGTTCGCCCAGCAGGAGCGTCTTCTGTTGGATGCCATCGCGGGGATGGAAGAAGAGGAACGCACCGCGCTCATTCAGCGACACTCCAGCCGCGAGTCGTTAGAGGGCATTCGCGATTTGGAGATCGAGGAACTCATTACCGCCGCACGGGAGCAGTTGCCGAAATGGCAGCAACGTCTCGAAGCCGCCGCCGAGACGGCGCGCATCCGCGAATACGAAGCCGACAAGGCCCGCGAATCCCGGAATCTCGAACGCCGAGCACTCGCCGAGACCCATCCCGAGACCACCGAGGCATTCGATCCCGCGGACGATGAAAACGCCCGCTACGACGCGCGTCGTGCCGAACTCGAAACTCATGAACTCGAAAAATACACCGCCATTGCCGAAGACGCCCGCAAAGAGTGGGAAGACCGTTTGCAACATCAGGTGCTCGATGTTTTGAAGGAAAAACTTGACGAGGCGGAGCGCACCAAACGCGAACTCAACCGCGCCATGGACCACGATATCGGCGGCTGGCGCTATCAGCTATCAATGAAGGCGGACCGCAGTCACAGCACGATATGGGCGCTGGTGGACAAAGGCCTCAACCCCGGGCTGGAACTCTTCGCTTCCGGCGCCAGGGAGGAAATAGAAAAGGCCAAGACCGCGCTCATGACCGCCATCGAAAACGCCGAGGATCCTCGCCAGCAGCAGGCGCTGGATTACCGCTACTATCATCACTGGGACATCAAGGCCACGCCCACCGGCAAGGGGGAGGGTGCGGCGATTTCTCTCAATAGAAACGCCAGAAAACAAAGCGGCGGCGAAAACCAGGCGCCGTTTTTCGTGGCCATGCTCGCGGCTTTCCAGCGCGTCTATGACCTCGGCCCGCGCGAATCCCGCAAAAATCTCGGCATCGTCATCATGGACGAGGCGTTCTCGAAACTCTCCGGTGACCGCATCGACTCCTGCCTCGAACTTGCCAGAAATTTCGGTCTGCAACTCATCATGGCCTTTCCCGAAGACCGCCTGCCTACGATGATCCAGCATGCGGAAACGGTTGTGCAGTGCCGCGTCAAACGCGACTACGATGAAAAGAGCGGCCAGATCACCAACATCGAAAACTGGGTGGTCAAGGTGGATCGCGACAAGCTGGTGGAAGCCCTGTTATGAACCCACCGGCTTGGCTTGCGGAACTGCACCGCCAATGGCACGCCGCCCGCGGCAGGCGCACCGCGGAATCGAGCCGGGCGTTCACCCGGAATTGGATTTTGTTGTTAGAAAATTCGGGAGCCTCCAGCGCCGAAGACCAAGCCGCAGCCACGCGCGAAGCGGAAGCGTTGGAAAAATCCGGGCACATCGTCCTCAACCGCCATCGCTATCGGAAATATCTGATCGAGCGTCTGACATTGCCCCACGCCGCAGAGCCATGGCTGCGCGATCTTTTTGGAGGAGCATCGAGCCATGTCGTGCAAACCACTTCCCTGGAAATCGTGGTGGATTTTTCCAAACGCGGGCATCCGCGTTTTCCCGAAGAATGGGCTGCGCTTTGCCAATCACTTCGCTCGGCATTCACCGCGGACCGCTCACTTCGCCCATTCAACTGGAGTCATCCGGAAACGCTGCGTCGATTGCTCGAAACCGTTAGAAACCTCAGCGAACGCGCATGGCCAACCGGCACGCCGATCCGTGCGGCCAGCGTGGAAATTGGACTCGACTCCAAAGGCCTCGAACGCCACCAGCGGACTATCGAATCCGGCCTCGCGCGTTTGTTCGGATCCGCCACGCCGCTGAAGTCCCTCGGCTTCGTTTCCGGAGAATCCCACGTCGAGCTGCACGGACCGGTGTGCCTGCACTTCCCGGATGGCAGCGTCCACGACTTCGCCGGTCTAACAAACGTGCTGGTTTCCGCCGCCGATCTGGCCCGCCGCGCGGCGGTCTCCCCCGCCGCCGAACGCCTGCTCAGCATCGAGCACCCCAAGACCACCTTCCCCGCGAGCTGCTAGATAAACTGCCTCCGTCGTTGCCGCACCATCATTTCGGCGATACCGACCCGGCCGGTTGGCATATCCTGCTCAAACTCCGCGAGGCCACCCCGCGCCATGTCGAGGCCTACCACATGCAGTGGCGGCCCGCGTCCGCGCCCAGCCCGCTCACTCCCTACGACCGGCAACTGCTGCCAAAACTGCTGAACTCGCCGCTGCTCGCGGACGTGCGCCCGGAAATCGCGGCCATTGCCCGTTGCCATGATCGCGGCGATTTCGAGCAGGAAACCCTCGGCCCGCCCGCCGCCGACGGTTGGCCGTTCCGTTAGGCAGCCTTCCATCCAGCGGCAGGCTATTTTTTCTTGCGCAGGAAGGGCGGGAGGTCGAGGTCCTCGCCATCTAACACATTGGGGGTTTCACCTTCGAAGCGGCCGCGCGGGGTGGAATCGAACGCGAGTTCGCTTTGCGGGGTGATGGGTTTGATGCCGAGTTTGAGTTTGGGTGCTTCGGGCTCTGGTGGTGGAGCCGGGGTGAAGGATTCGATGGGTGCCAAATCGGGCAGGAGGGATTTCTGGTCTTGCTCGATGGACCACGTGGTGTCACCCGCAGCCCGTTTTTTCGGAAGCTGGATGCCCTCTGCAGACCCGGGTCCGGGCGTGTTCAATTGCCTGTCCTCATCGGGTTGCTGCGGGTCAGGTGCCGCGTCGACGCAGGCCTCCGGGGGTTCTTGTTTTGCCACGGCCACGAATTCCGCAACCGCAACGGGTTGGCTGGCTGGCTTCTCCGCAGGTGGCTCGGCAGCCGGCGCGGGCAACGAGTCGCGCGGGGCCATGGCGAGCGAACCCTCTGGCAAGGCGCTGATGAGGGTGAGTGAGATCGCATCGCACATCGCGGGATCCACGGCGGCACCGAACAACACGTGCGCCTGTTCCGGCACGAATTTCTGCAGACGCTGCATCAGCAGTTCAATCTCAAAGAGTGTTAGATTCTCGCCCCCACAAAGGTGGACGAGCACCGTCTGGGCATCCTTGAGGAGCGATCCCTGGTCGAGCAACGGGCTGGCGAGCGCGTTGCGCAAAGCCCGCGTGGCCCGGTCCTTGCCGTTGGCGATGCCAGATCCAAAGAGACAGCGCGAGCGGTTGGTCCGCAGTGCGCTCATGAGATCGTCGAGCCCGAACGAGGCGGATGACGGCCTTCATCGACTCGCAGATCATGTGGTCCGCAGCGAGGAACGCATCATGGATGCCCTGCTTGGCGAGCACGAGTTCACCCATGCGGTTGTTGTCGAAGGTGACCAGAGCGTTGGAGAGCACGGCGAGTTCGTTGAGGGCGGTTTCCGCCTGATCGCGGCGGCGTTTGCCTTCGAAGGCGAAGGGCATGGTGGCGAAGACCACGACGAAGGCCCCTTCCTCACGCGCAATGCGGGTCACAATGGGGGCCGCTCCCGAACCTGTGCCCCCCCCCAAGCCGGTGCACAGGAACACGATGCGGCGGCCAGTCACGGCGGCACGGATCGCTTCTTCCGCCTCCAGCACCGCTTGGTGGCCGAGTTCGGGATCCCCCCCGGTGCCCAGCCCCTTGGTCAAATTAACGCCAAGCTGGATTTTTTCCTGCGCGAGGCATGAACCCAGCGTGCGAATGTCGGTGTTGATTGCGAGCAATTCGGCACCTTCCATGCCATCCAGCGCAATGCGTTCCAACATGTTGGTTCCGGCTCCGCCGAGACCGATGATTTTGACGGCGGTGGAGGGAATGATCTGACGGGGATCGCGGTGGTATGGGATCATGGGGTGGTGGATGTGAGATGTGAGATGTGAGATTTGGAATTTGGAATTTGAGATGTCTATCTGCCGAACGGCCAGAACAGGCGGGCGACCCTGCCGAAGATGCCCGGCGGGGCGGCCCTTTCGGTATCAAAAATCTGGGCATAGCGGATCAAGCCGATGGACGTGGCATATCGTGGGTCCTTGAAACTCGCCTGGACGCCGCTGATTTCCGGTGGCTCGGGGCGGTAGATATCACGGCCGAAAACCTCGAAGGCGAGTTCGTTGAAACCGCGCATCAGACTGGTGCCGCCGGTGAGAAAAATGCCCGCGCCGATGGACGCCACCGCGTTGGCAGGCAGGCGCTGGCGCACGAGTCGCAGGGTTTCCTCCAACCGCTGGCGGATGACTTCATTCAACACGGCACGGTTGATTTCGACATCGGCAAAGCCGCGCTCATCGGTGAGCTTGGCGGTGCCGACCGAGCGCAGCGGGTCCGCCGAGGCGTTGCCTTCGGTGATTTTCAGGCGTTCGGCCTTGGAAAACGGCAGCCCGGTGACGAGGTGGATGTCATTGGTGACATGATCACCGCCGACCGGGATGCAACCGGATGCGGTGATGACTCCGCCGAGATAGAGCGCGTAGTCGGTGGTGCCACCGCCGATGTCGATGACCAGTGCGCCGCGTTCGCGCTGCTCGCGGTCGAGCGCCATCTGCGCGGTGGCGATGGGGGCGAACACGATGTCGTCCACTTCTAACGGCATTTCGCGGACCAGCTTGATGCTGTTTTGAATGCGCGAGCCGATGCCATGGACAACATGAAAATCCGCTTCCACGGTTTTGCCGAACAGGCCCATGGGCGAAGTCGAGTGTTCGAGGCCATCGAGCCAGTAGTTGCGGATGATCGGGTGGATGTAAACGTGATCCTGCGGGATGTGGACTTCGCGAGCGATGGTGCGGGCCTCCTCGACGTGTTCGGCGGACACGGTCGGTTCGCCGTCCGGCAAGCGGAACGTGCCGCGGTTGTTGATGCCCGTGATGTGGGCTCCGGTGATGGCAAGGAACACACTGCCGATTTCCACATCGCTGGCGTCCTCGGCTTTGGTCAAGGCGTCCTTGAGGCAGGCGCGGGCTTGGGAGTAATCGTAGATTTCCCCTTTGCGGACCCCGGCGCTTTTGGTTTCCCCGATGCCGAGAATTTTGACCGCACTGTCCGCCTTGACCTCGCCCACGACGATACAGGTCTTGTGGGTGCCGATTTCAAGTCCGACGTGGATTTTTGTGCGACGTGCCATGAGGGTGGGAAGCGGGGATAGTCAGTTGCGTTTGGGGAGGCCGCGGGAATCGCGGGTGCGACGGTTGTTAGTGCCGTTGGCCGGATCCTTGACGGAAACGGGGATGGCCCGGGGCGGCGGGGCGGGTTCCTTGCGCAAGGTGATGGCCGGATCCTTGACGGAAACGGGAATGGCCCGGGGCGCCGGGGCGGGCTCGTCGCGCAAGGTTATGGGAATGTTATATTTGGGGATGAGGTTGATGGTGTCGATCAGATAACCTTTTTCTCCGGCGTGGTCCAGAGCGGCGCGCAGACGATGAATCTGGCGGGGATGGTCGCTCAGGCCGAAGGTCGCCGAGGTGCCCTGCCGGGTGACCAAGAGCAACGACCACTCGTTGACCTGCCGGACGGATTCAATCCATTGCACGGCATCCGGATCGGCCTCACACGCCGCGTCCAGCAGCAGCAGGCAATGGTCGAGTTCGGGCTGTTGGATTCGCACGCCCGCCTGCAACGGCTTTTTGTCGGACGGCGGCACGCTGATGATCGGCAGAGTGAGGGCGGCTTCCACCTGGAGTGCCGGGCACGGATAGGCGACCCCATCGCGATCTAACAACATTTCCCCGGCCCGGCGAGTTCCTGTGATGCCGGCTGTGGGGCAGCTCAACCAGGCTTTGGGGATGCGCGGGGTCACGGTGATGGCGAGGGTGCAAGGCAGTTGGCGTTCCACGTGGACGGCGGCGATGGCAGGCAGGCATCTGAGCTTCCGTTCGACGTCGTTGACATCGATGTCGAACAGACTCGGGTTATCGTTGAGGTTGATCCCGGCGGCGGCGGCGACGCCGAGTTCATCGATCACCGGATTGGGGTTCAGCGCGATCACTTGCAAGTGGAAATCCGGATTTTTGAGAAACAGTTGCTGGATGCCGCGCCAGGCACCCGCGGCGATCCCGGCGAGAAACGCGAGAATACAGGCGTATTGGAGCGTTTTTCCCGCGCACTTCAGGAAGGTCAACCACGCGATGCGCGGCGACATCACGCGCACCTCAAGGACACTCTGGCGTGCTTGGTGGTGGGGTTTGTTGGTGCGGTGTTTCATGGGTGCGGATGAATTCTTGATGGATATTGCGGATCATCCCGGGCGCAACGCGAGCGAAAGTTCCGCGATGATCCTGCACAATTCGGGGAAGGCAATGCCGGTGGCGGCGGCGGCTTTGGGCAGCAGGCTGGTTTCCGTCATGCCGGGGATGGTATTGGCTTCGAGCACGAAGGGGCGGCCTTGCGCGTCTAGCAGCACGTCCACGCGTGAGTAGATTTCCACCCCGAGAGCACGATGCGCGGCGAGCGCGGCGTCCTGCACGGCGCGGGTGGTGGCTGCGTCGAGATCCGCCGGGCACCTGTAGTCACTGCCCGCGCCGCCACTCATCCACGGGTATTTGTTAGCCATGTCATAGAATCCGTCGCGCGGGGCGATGTGGACGACGGGCAGGGCCGTGTCGTTGAGAATTCCAACTGTGAGTTCCTTGCCTGCGATGAATTCCTCTATCAGGATATCATGGCCGTATGTCGCGGCATCGGCCATCGCGGCCATGGCCTCCGCCGGGACGCGCACGATGTGCACGCCGACGCTGGAGCCCTCGCGCGGGGGTTTCACCACAAAAGGCGCCGGGAAGGATGGCTGTTGCGGTCCGTTAGAGACGTCGATGATTTCCGCCCGCGGCGTGGGAACCCCGGCGGCCATGAAGGCGGCTTTGGCGAGGTTTTTGTCAAACGCCGTGCGGCTGCTGTGCACGCCCGCGCCGGTGTAGGGGACTCCCCGCCGCTCGAGGATTTCCTGGAGTTGCCCGTCTTCGCCGAAGGTGCCGTGGATCACGTTGAACGCGAGATCCGTGCCGGGCGGAAGCTCGATCATGGTGCCGGTGACATCCACGGGTTCCGCGTGCAGGCCGAGGCTGCGGAGCGCCCCGAGCACGGCCTGGCCGGAGGCCAGTGAGATCCGGCGCTCGGATCCGGGGCCGCCCATCAGGACGGCGATTTTTTTGGAAACTAACAGAGAGGATGGTGCGGAGGTGATCACTTCTTTGCTTGTGTCTTGTGTCTTCAAGTCTTCTGTCTTCTGTTAAAATGCGGCTTCATTCTCGCCGAGGATTTTGACTTCGGTTTCGAGTTCGATGCCGCGTTCGGCGCGGGCTTTCTGTTGGATGGATTCGATGAGTTCGAGGATGTCACTGGCGGATGCGCCGCCATGGTTGACCAGGAAATTGCCGTGGATTTCGGAAACCGCGGCATGACCACAGTGCGTGCCTTTGAGTCCGAGGGCATCGATCAGACAGCCGGCGGGAATCGCTTGCGGGTTCTTGAAGGTGCAGCCGGCGGAGGCAATGGCGGGTTGGGAGCCCATGCGTTTTTCGCGGGCTGCGTCCGTGCGTTGTTTGATGTTGGCGAAACTATCGGCTTTTCCCTTGAAGACCGCCTGCAGGGCGAAGTTGCGCCGGAGTTCCGGGACATTCCGGTATTGGCAGGTGATCTCCGCGCGTTCACGGGTACGGATAACGCCGTCTTCATCGAGAAAGGTCACCCGCACCACTTGATCGAAGGTTTCCACGCCCATCGCACCGGCGTTCATGCGCAGCGCGCCGCCAACATTTCCCGGAATGCCTTCCATCCATTCAAAGCCGCCGATCCCATTGCCGCCGGCCATGCTGGCGAGTTTTTTCAAGCGCACGCCGACCCCGGCGGTGATCTCACCCTGGGTGCCGAGGGTGACCTCCGCAAACGCGCCGCCGGTGGGATGGATGACCGCACCGCGAATGCCCCCGTCGCGCACTAACAAGTTGGACCCGCGGCCGACCACGCGCACCGGGATGCCGCGCTCGCGGCAGTAATCCACAAGGAAGGCGAAACCGTGGAAACCGTGGGGCTCCAGCCAATATTGGGCCGGGCCGCCGACGAGCAGCGTGGTGTGGCGGCTCATCGGTTCGTAGAGTTTGCCATCAATCTCGCCGGGCGGTGCGAGGCCGCACATTTCCTCAAGGATCTTGAGATCCGTGGCAATGCGGGTGCCGGCTTCATGGACATTGCCGGCACCCAGGGTGACGAGCAGGTCGCCGGGTCGGAGGGTGTTGCCGACGGGGTGATGCGCTGTTGTTAGATCAGGCAGGTAAGTCGCCGGGATATCGCCGTGGCGTTGCATCGCATCCACCAATGTCTGGCCGGAAATCCCTTCTAGCGGATTTTCCGAAGCGGGATAGACATCGGAGATGAAGACCCGGTCCGCCGCCTGCAGGACCTTGCCGAAATCCTCGGCGAGCGCCCGGGTGCGCGTGTAGCGGTGCGGCTGGAAGAGCACGACGAGGCGCTGGGGCTTGAGCGAGCGGGCGGTCTCCAGGGTGGCGGCGAGTTCCGATGGATGGTGGCCGTAATCGTCGATGATGCGGTAGTTGGATGAGAGGTATTTGGTTTCGAAGCGGCGTTTCGCGCCGGCGAAGGTGGCGAGGGCGCGGGCGACGTGCGGGAACTCCGCGCCGCAATGGTCGGCCAGGGCAATGGCGGCGAGGGCGTTGAGGATGTTATGGTTTCCAGGAATGCCGAGCTCGATGTCACCGAGAGCTTCACCGTTTTTCATGACCGTGAACGCGGACGAACCCTTGAGATCGCGGATGTCGGTGGCGGTGTAGTCGGCATCCTCCCAGCCGTAGGACACCGCGTTTTCGCGACCGCTGCAAAGGGCGTGGGCAACGGGATCCTCCGCGCAATAGACCAGCTTGCCGCGGGTCTGGTGGGCGAGTGTGGCGAAGACCTCGCGGATGTGATCGAGATCCCGATAGAAATCGAGGTGTTCGGCTTCGATGTTGAGGATCACCGCGTGCTCAGGGTGATAGAGCGCCAGCGTGCCGTCGCTTTCGTCGCCTTCCGCGACCATGAATTCACTATCGTCGGACCACTTGGCATTGGCCCCGAGGATCGGGATTTCCGCGCCGACGTAGTGGCTCGGTTTGTGTCCGGCCTCGCGCAGGATGTGGGCGGTCATCGCGGAGGTGGTGGTTTTCCCGTGGGTGCCGGCAATGATGATGCCCTTGCGCGTGTGGAGGATGGCCGCGAGGCATTCCGCGCGACGCAGCAGCGGGATGTGCCCCGCGACGGCGGCGGCATAGGCCGGGTTGTCCGGACGGATGGCCGAGGAAAACACCACGAGATCGGCACCTTGCACGGCTTCCGCAGTGTGGGGCGAGGAAAACACCAGTCCCACGCCTTGCATACGCTCGGTTTCCGCCGTGGTCACACGGTCCGATCCACTCACGCGATGCCCCATGCCTAACAATAACAGCGCGAGCCCGCTCATGCCCGAACCGGCCACGCCGATAAGGTGGATGCGCAGCGGGTGCGCGGAGTCGGTAAGGCGTTGGCTGAGATCGGTCATGGGAGGGTGAAAGTGGCTTCAATGGCGGTGCAAATCCGATCCGCAGCATCGGGGATGGCGAGGGCGCGGGCGGCTCGTGCCATCCGCTTGTAAGTGGGCAAGTCATTCAGGATCGCCATCGCCAAAGCGGCGAGTTTTGCCGCATCCAGATCACGTTCCTGGACGAGCTGGGCGGCTCCCGCCGCCGTGAACACCTCGGCATTGCGCGTCTGGTGATCGTCTGCAGCATACGGATACGGGATCAGGATCGAAGGATGGCCGGAAATGGCGATCTCCGTTAGACTGGAGGCGCCGGCACGCGCGATCACCAGATCCGCGAGCGCATAGGCCGATGGCATTTGATCGCAGAAACCCAGCAGTTTGTGGCCTGCAAGACCCCGGGTGATTTCTAACACCCGCGCGAAATCGAGGGCTCCGGCGATGTGCAACACCTGGGTTTCGGGCGGTAATTTTCCGCTGGCCTCGGCGCAGAGTTCGTTCAAGCGGCGTGCGCCCTGGCTGCCACCGGTGACGAGAATCGTGGTTTTCCCGGGATCCAGCCCGAAGCGGGCGGCGGCCTCCTCGCGTGATGGCAGGTCGATGATTTCCGGGCGCACCGGCGTGCCTGTTAGAATCGTTGCGCAATGCGGGAAAAACGCCGCCGCCGCTTCAAACCCAAGGAATATCCGGGTGCAAAACCGGCGGGTCATCATGTTGGCGCGGCCCGGGCGGGCGTTCGAATCGTGGATGAAGGTTGGCAGGCCGAGTTGGTGGCCGGCGTAAACCGGCGGCAGCGAGGTGAAACCACCCATGCCGAGCACGGCATCGGCTCCGAATTCGCGGAGCAGCGTTTTGCAGCGGCCGATAGAACCCCAGGTTTTCCACAAAAACGGCAACATGCGCGGCGAAAATGTCGGGGGCTTCGCCACCGCTGGCATCGTTTCAAAATCCAGCTGCGGGTATTGCGCCGCCGCCACGGCATCGACGTTTTTTTCCGAAATCAACAACCTCACCTGATGCCCGCGAGACCGCAGCGCTTCCGCCACGGCAATGCCGGGAAACAAGTGGCCACCAGTGCCGCCACAGGCAATCAGGATTTTCAAGGATTTGGACACGGGAACGCAAAAGGAACCGCCTGCTAGAGAGCGGCACCACAAGCATCCGCTCCTCTCGGGCGGGATTTAAACATATCTTGACTATCCGGCAATCCTCAAAATCTTCCGGCAGAACATTTCCGCAAAAAAAAATCTGCACCACCGTCCACAACCGCCGCCGCGCGCCGCATGCCTCGCATCTGTCACGAACGTCCCATGGACACTTCTCCGGCAAGTCGATTCGGATCCGTCGCGGAGCAATGATGGTCGCAGCCAAATCGCCTCTCCTTGACGAAAACCCATCCCTTGGCGACACTCGCCAACCTTCTTCCCGCCCCCGCTTCCATGAGCACCCGCAAGCGTCACGAAATCCGCGGAAACCGCCAGAGCGCCCTGCTGGGCACCCTGGCCGGTTGGTCAATGAAGCTGTTGGTTGCCACCCTGCGCCTCGATGTGCGCGACCTGTGCGGCATCGGCTCGCCCGAGGCCGCCGTCCCGCCGGCCATCTACATCCTTTGGCACAACCGGTTTTTCACCGTGCCCGCCGCATGGAACAAAATCTGCCGCACGCACCGCCGCGGCGTCGCGCTCACCAGCGCCAGCCGCGACGGCGATATGGTCGCCCGCGCCATGGCGGTCTTCGGCCTCGGTGCTGTTAGGGGGTCCTCCTCGCGCCGCTCGGTGGCCGCCCTGGTCGGCCTCAAGCGCGCCTTGCAGGATGGATGCGATGTGTGCCTCACGCCCGACGGCCCGCGCGGCCCGCGTTACCAAATCCAGCCCGGCGTCATCAAACTGGCCGAATCCACCGGGGCGCCGATCATTCCCGTGCATGTGCGCTTTGCCGCCGCCTGGAGACTGCAAACCTGGGACCGTTTTGTGATTCCCAAACCCTTCAGCCGGGTGTGCGTGACCTTTGCCGAAGCCATCACCCTGCCCTGCGGCATGGACGCAACCGCCTTCGAAAACGCCCGGCTCTCCATCGAATCCCTGCTCGTCAACGGCACCGACGACGCCTGATGCCATCAAACTTCAGCACCCGCTCCCCGCGTTCTGCGGATCAAGTCAAACAATATATATATATATTTATTTTCCGCGGTTCACCCCTCCCGGTTTGCGTGGCCGCGCTGAGGGGGTTTGCGCGGAGTGGAGTAATATATGCATCGATTTCGGCAAGCGATGACTAGACCGGGTTTCCGTTAGAGAGTAGATATGCATTGAAATTTTTGGTTATCTTGAGGACGACGTGCTGCGTTACGTCGCCTGGCAGCTCAAACTGCCCGCGAGCCGCGTTTATGGGGTTGCGACGTTTTACCATTTCTTCACCCTCAAGCCGCAGGGGGCTCATACCTGCGTGGTTTGTACCGGCACCGCCTGTTATGTGAAGGGTGCCAACCGGATCCTCGCCGCCGTTGAGGAGCACGCCCACGTCAAGGCCGGCGGCACGACCGCCGACAACCAGCTCTCATTGCTTACCGCGCGCTGCATCGGTGCGTGCGGCATCGCGCCCGCCGTGGTTTACGACAACACGGTTACGCCGCGCCAGACCCCCGAGTCCACCTTGGAACAAATTAGAAAGTGGGTGACACCATGACACTCTTGGAACTGCAGCAAATCAAGGAAAGCGAACTCGCGGCACGCAAGAAAATCGTCCTGCGCTGTTGCATGGCGGCCGGGTGCATGTCGTTGGATTCCAAGGGGGTCAAGGAGCGCTTGGAAAAGGCCGTTGACGAGGCCGGTCTCCAGGACGAAGTCGAAGTGGTGGGCGTCGGTTGCATGAAACTCTGTTGCGTCGGACCGCTGGTGCAGGCCGATCCGGACAGTCCGCTCTACACCAACGTCACCGCCGACAACGCCCCGGCCATCATCGCCGCGCTCAAGGGTGGCAAGGCCAAACTCGAACAGGCGGACCCGCAGGCGCCGTTCTTCACCCAGCAGAAATCAATTGTGCTCGCCAACAGCGGCCGCATCGACCCCGAGCGCATCGAGTCCTACATCGCCGTCGATGGCTATGCGGCGCTGCTCCATGCTCTAACCGAACACACTCCCAAAGATGTGATCGAGGTCATCGTCAACAGCGGCTTGCGCGGACGGGGCGGCGCGGGTTTCCCAACCGGCCTCAAATGGAGCACCGTCGCAAAATCTCCCGGTGCCAAGAAATACATCATTTGCAACGCGGACGAAGGAGACCCCGGTGCGTTCATGGATCGCAGCGTCCTCGAAAGCGACCCGCACTGCATCCTCGAGGGCATGGCCATCGCCGCCTATGCGGTCGGTGCCGACCAAGGCTTCATTTATGCCCGTGCCGAGTATCCGCTCGCCATCAGCCGCTTGCAAAACGCGATCAAGCAAGCCAAGCGCCTCGGCATCCTTGGCAGCGGCATTTTCGATTCACCCTTCAACTTCAATATCGACCTGCGCATCGGTGCCGGTGCCTTCGTTTGCGGTGAGGAAACCGCGCTCATGGCGTCTGTCGAGGGCAAGCGTGGCACGCCGCACCCGCGGCCGCCGTTCCCTGCCGAAAAAGGACTGTGGGATTGCCCGACCCTGATCAACAACGTCGAAACCATCGCCAACATCGCTCCCATTTACCGCAACGGCGCGGAATGGTTCGCCGGCATCGGCACGGAAAAGAGCAAGGGCACGAAAGTTTTTGCGCTCGCGGGCAACATCAAGAACACCGGCCTCATCGAAGTGCCGATGGGCACGCCCCTCCGCATGATCGTCGAAGAAATGGGCGGCGGCGCTCCTGGCGGCAAAAAGATCAAAGCCGTGCAGACCGGCGGCCCGTCCGGCGGCTGCATCCCCGCGCAACACCTCGACACCCCGGTGGACTACGAATCCCTCACCATCCTCGGCTCCATCATGGGCTCGGGCGGAATGATCGTCATGGACGACTCCACCCAGATGGTCGATGTCGCCCGCTTCTTCATGGAGTTCTGCATGGACGAGTCGTGCGGCAAGTGCATCCCGTGCCGCGCCGGCACCGTGCAAATGCACCATTTGCTGGAAAAAATCCTCGCCCGCAAGGCCACCCCGCGCGACCTCGCCAAACTCGAGGAACTCTGCGACATGGTGAAAAACACCAGCCTCTGCGGCCTCGGTCAGACCGCACCCAACCCCGTCGTCAGCACGCTCCGGTTCTTCCGCAACGAATACGAAGAACTCCTCATACCCGAAACGAACTGCCCACACCCTGCAACCCCAACCGCCGCGACGGCAATCTAACTCACTATTCCCATGGCTGTCAAAACCCTTACCATCGACGGTAAAACCATCAGCGCCGAGGAAAGCACGACGATCCTTCAGGCCGCCGAGGAAGCCGGCGTGACCATCCCCACGCGCTGCCACCTAGAAGGAATATACGACGTCGGGGCCTGCCGCCTGTGTCTCGTCGAAATCGTCGGCTACACTAAACTCATGTCGGCCTGTACCACGCGGGTTCGCGATGGCATGGAGGTCACGACTAACAGCGAGCGCCTGCGCAATTACCGCCGCATGACGCTCGAACTCCTGTTTGCGGAACGCAATCACATCTGCGCCGTCTGCGTGGCCAACGGCCACTGCGAACTCCAGGCGCTCGCCTATCAACAGGGCATGGATCATGTGCGTTACGACTATTGTTATCCCAAGTGGGAGGTCGATGCCAGTCACCGCCTGTTCGGCATGGACCATAACCGCTGCATCCTCTGCACCCGCTGCGTGCGCGCCTGCTGGCACATCGAGGGCGCCGGCACCAAAAATGTCTCCGGCCGCGGCAACCAATCCAGAATCATCACCGATCTCAACGATGCCTGGGGCGTCTCCAAAACCTGCACCAGTTGCGGCAAGTGCGTCATGGCCTGCCCCACCGGCGCGCTTTTCCATCAGGGGTCAACTGCCGCCGAAATGCAGCGCGACCGCACCAAACTCGAATTCATCGTCAACGCACGGGAGAAAAAACAATGGAGCGTATAAAAATTGCCACCGTTTGGCTGGGCGGCTGTTCCGGCTGTCACATGTCATTTCTCGACCTCGACGAATTCCTCATCGAACTCGCCGACTTGGTCGATATCGTTTACAGCCCGGTCGTGGACTGCAAAGAATATCCCGAGGGGGTCGCCGTGTGCCTGATAGAAGGTGCCGTCTGTAACGAGGACAACCTCGAACTCCTGCACAAAATCCGCGCCCGCACCCAAGTGCTCATCTCGTTCGGCGATTGCGCCATCACCGCCAACGTCCCGGCCATGCGCAACCCGTTAGGGCCTGACAACGTGGCGGACGTGCTCCAGTGCGCCTACATCGACCACGCGCAGGACAACCCGCGCGTGCCCGTGTCCGCCGGCATCGTGCCCACCCTGCTCACCCGCGTCATGCCCGTGCACGAGGCCGTGGTGGTCGAGTATTACCTGCCCGGTTGCCCGCCTTCCGCCGCTCACATCAAATCCCTGCTCACCCAATTGCTCAGCGGCAGCTCGCCGCATCTCGAAGGTCAGCAAATCAAATTCGGCTAGAACCCTGCCGTAATTTATTTCATCACCACCGCTTCCGTCCCTCTTCATCGTCCTCTTCGTTTAAAATTCAGTGCTTCAAAAGCCATGTCCAAGCGCATCGTCATCGACCCTGTCACCCGCATCGAAGGTCACGCCAAAATCAGCCTCTTCGTTGACGACGCCGGTAATGTCTCCGACGCCGAATTCCACGTCGTCGAGTTCCGTGGCTTCGAAAAATTCTGCGAAGGCCGACCATACTCGGAAATGCCCGGCATCACCCAGCGCATCTGCGGCATCTGCCCGATAAGCCACATGCTCGCATCCGCCAAAGCCGGCGACGCGATCATGGCCGTGAGCATCCCGCCCGCCGCCGACAAGTTGCGCCGCCTCATCAACCTCGTCCAGCTCGTCCAAAGCCATGCGTTGAGCTTCTTCCATCTGAGCGCGCCGGATTTTCTGTTAGGCTGGGAATCACCCGCCGCACAACGCAATGTTTTCGGGTTGATCGCCAACAACACCGACCTCGCCCGCGCCGGCATCCGCCTGCGCCAGTTCGGCCAGGAAATCATCGAAGTGCTCGGCAGCAAGAAAATCCACCCGGCGTGGGCGGTGCCCGGCGGTGTGCGCAGCCCGCTGACCCGGGAAGGCGCGGCAAAAATCGCCGCGTGGTTGCCCGAGGCTTTCGCCACCACCCGCGTCGCGCTCGACCTGTTCAAGCAGGTGCTCACCACGCACCAGCGCGAGGTGCAACTCTACGGGAATTTCCCCTCGCTCTTCATGGGCTTGGTCGATCCCGACGGCGGCTGGGAACACCATGGCGGCAAACTGCGCTTCACTGATAGCAGTGACAGCATCATCGCCGACCAAATCGATCCCAAGGACTATCTAACAGTCATCGGCGAGCAAGTGCAAAACAGCTCGTATCTCAAGTCGCCCTACTATCTGCCGCTCGGCCCCACCTGTACCGGGTCGGCCCGCTGGCACGCCTCAACGTCTGTTCACACATGGGCGTGCCCCAAGCCGACGCCGAACTCAAAAACTTCAAGTCCCTCGCCCATGGCGCGGTCACTTCCTCGTTCCTCTATCATTACGCCCGGCTCATCGAAATCCTCGCCTCGCTCGAAACCATCGAACGCTATCTAACCGACGAGGAGTTGTTCGGCACCTACCTGTGCGCCGATGCCGGTATCAACAGCCTGCGCGGAGTGGGGGCCAGCGAAGCCCCGCGCGGCACGCTGTTCCACGATTACACGGTGGACCGCAACGGCCTGCTCCAAAAGGTCAATCTCATCGTCGCCACCGGGCAGAACAATCTCGCGATGAACCGCACCGTCGCCCAGATCGCCCGCCATTTCGCCCGCGGCCCGGAGATCACCGAGCCCATGCTCAACCGCATCGAACACGGCATCCGCTGCTACGATCCCTGCCTCAGTTGCTCAACCCATGCCGCCGGCCGCATGGCCCTCAATGTGCGCATGATCGCACCCGATGGCCATGTCCTCCACGAAATGCACCGCGAGTGAGATCACGAGTCACGAGTCACGAGTCATGGGTGAGTATGCATCGCTTATTTCTTCGTCTTCACTCATGACTCGTGACCCATGACCCATGACCAGTGACCAGCGCCCCATGCCCCCCCCTTCCCTCCCTGAAGCGGCACTGTTAGTCATCGGTTATGGCAATACCGTCCGCCAGGACGATCAGGCGGGCCCGCTCGTCGCGGAACGCATCGCAGCCTTGGACCTACCCGGCGTGTGCACGCTGGCCTGCGCCCAGCTCTCGCCGGAGCATGCCGAGGTGGTGGCACTCGCGCAGGCTGTCGTGTTTGTCGATGCCCAAGCCGGCCCGGACCGGCACATCAATCTGCAACCGGTCCTGCCCGGCGATTCCTCACAGGTGACCACCCATGCGGTCGAGCCGCAGACCTTGCTCGCACTCGCCCGTGATGTGTTCGGCCAGGCCCCGAAGGCCTGGCTTCTAACGATCCCGGCCGAACTCTTCGGCTTCGGAACCGACCTCTCACCGCTCACCCAACAGTGCATCGAACAGGCTGTTAGCAAGGTGCTGGAAATGGCACCGCAGCCGAAACCGTAGCTGACACCGTAGCAGCGCGGCACCGTAACTGGATCCGTAACTGACACCGTTGCTGGAGCATCCTGCTCCAGACCGTGGACGGAGCGTCCCGCTCCGTGGCGGAGAAAAACCGCGGCGTAGCTGGAGCCCTAGTCTTTATACACAATTCCGGGGAACGATTCCTCGCTTGGTGTTCAGCGTGGGTTGGTGTTCCATGGTCGCGGAGCGACCCTTGAGGGTACGCACCGTCCATCCAGGCGGAAAAGCCGGCAGGCCGAGGTCGTCTCCCGCCCTACCATCCCTCCGGTAGGGCGTGGCGGCCCGCCGCGCCCACTTTGCCTTCTACCGCTGGAGGCTTCTCTTCAAAAGGAGTATTTCGGCCAGTCATTCTCGGCGAACACCAGCATCCCGGCGGTTTCCAAGCGTTTGATCACGTTCGCCACTTCCACACCATTCGCGTCTTTTCCGATCAAGTGGCCGATCTTCGATTGCAACGACTTTCGTCGTGTTGGAAGACTACTCGAGCTCTTCACGAAATCATCCCACACCCGCTCGTAGCCCTCATTGGCTGTAAGATCACTCACCTTCTTCTGCGCCACCTTCTTGGCAGTAACCTTCGTGGCCACTTTTTTCGCCGCCACCTTCTTCACGGGTACCTTCTTCACCACGGGCTTTTCCATGATCGGTTCACTCACCGGAAGCTTTTTCCCCGGCCACGTGAATGTGAGCTCGGCGCAGTTCGCATGGCGCTGCACGTTGATGTGCCGGGCCCGCAGATGATCGATCAGCGGGTCAAAGCCTCCATCTTTGGAGACAATGTGATAATAGGCCGTGGGATCCGCAAGCACCGCGCGGCCGAGATAGTATGCAAGGGCGAAATCCAGCGCGTTTTGCCCCGATGACTTCAGCTTCACCAACCGCACGGAAGCTGAGTGCTCCATCAGTTTCTCCACCAGATCGCTATCCAGCTTCGTTTGCTTCGCGCCAACCATCAGCGTAAAGCTCACCGACTTGACTCCAATCAAGGTGAGGTCCACCTGATGGACATTTTCAAAATCCACAAATACATGGTTCATCGGAGGTGCGAGTGGTGATGAGTCACTATCATCGCAACTGACGGCCTCGTCGTCATCGCCGTAACCAATCCCCGCGTTCTTGAGGGGGTACAACCCGACCAATCGCCCGGCGTTTTGCGAGTAGTAGCTGGAGGTCTTCGTGTCCAAGTTAGATCGTTGGTAATGTCACTCTAGTTCTCCAGACAAGGAACGAATAAATCCTTCACCATGTCGCCACGACCGGTGCGGTAAGAGAGTTGGAGCGGGATCTGCCTGAGGAGCACGAGGTAAGACAAGCGGAAAGCCTGCGAGTTGGGAAGGGGAAAGACCAGGGGTCGGAGGCCAGAGGGCGCGGTCCGAACCGGCGCGGGGCGCGGTCAGAACATAGGTGGCGCGGTCAGAGGGAGATGGCATTCCGCGCCTATGACCCGTGCTTCGGCTGTGCCACCCACGCCAACGGCACGCTGCCACTCATCATCAATATCTACGACCCCAGCCGCAACCTCGTTAGACAATTGTCACAATCCTGAGGCACCCTGCCACGTGCCGGGCAAAGGTGGCGCTGCACCGCCGGGCATGCGCGTCAACTCAAGGGACAATGGTTGTCTGTTAGGTCTCTGCAAGAGGGGCACGGGCAGCCTGCCCGTGGTCTGTCGTCACCCAAGAGGGGCACGGGCAGCCTGCCCGTGGTCTGTCATCACCCAAAACGGGCGGGCCGCCCGTTCCCCTCTTGCTGCTGTGTTCCAGCAGATCAAATTTCTTCTTTTGTAATCGTGAGGGAAAATCTACGATGCCCGCAAGGGAAGTCCCATGACGGGACGCCCCGGATAACCGCCCTGCATGAAGATTTCCTGCCCCAATCCATCCTGCGGCCTGCCCCTGAGCGGCCCCAAGGCCATGCTCGGACGCCGCCATGCCTGCCCGAATTGCGGGCACTCCTTCATCTGGAGCGCTTGCTTCCACGCCGGGGATTCGTTCGTGATCTACGACCTCGAGACGACCGGCCTGTATCCCGATGCCGACGAGTTCATCCAGATCGCCGCTGTTAGATTGCGGGCGGGTTGCGTGTGTTCGGCGGAAACGTTCTTCAGCTTTGCCCGCCCCCGCCAGCGCATTTCGTCGTTCATCACCAGCTACACGGGCATCAGCAACGACGATGTTAGGGATGCGCCGCGACCAGAAGAAGTCTTGTGCGGCTTCGCCCGTTGGGCTGGAGACTCCACCCTGATCGCGCACAACGGTTTGCGTTTCGATGGAAAATTCCTGGCAGCGACCTGCCGTCGGCACAGTTTGCCGACGCGAGA
>JAPLUJ010000231.1 GCA_026397695.1 Verrucomicrobiota bacterium
CCGCGCCCGCCGTCCTTCCCGCCATGACTGCCAGATGTCCCATGGTTGGCATCTGATCCGATGAAATCCATGCTTGACGCAAGGACACATTGTGGCCATTTCCCTGCTGCGGGCTTGCGGCAGGGTTCCGGTCGTGCCTCAAATCAGTGGTCCGGCTTTTTTCGGGACTTTTGGCAGTCACATTTATTCTTGAAGGTGGCATTAACCTTTCTCCTTTTCCATTTTGGGATCACACCTGCTCATGGCTGATTTCCTGACCACCTTGAAGTCGCAACCGTTGCTTGCCGACGGCGCAATGGGTTCCTATCTCTTTGAACTGACCGGACGGCTTTCCGAAGCCAACCATGTGTATGAGGCGTTCAACCTGGAGCAACCGGAACTGATCCAAAAAGTCCACCTCGCCTACCTCGCCGCAGGTGCACGCTGCCTGAAAACCAACACCTTCGGCGCCAACCGCCGGCAATTGTTAGAATACGGGTTGGATGACCGCGTGGCCGCCTTGAACCGGGCCGGCGTGCAAGTGGCGCGCGCGGCCATCAGCATGTTGCGAGCCCGCCGCGACGAACCGGCCCCGTACTTCGTGCTGGCATCGGTCGGGCCGACGGTCACCCCCCTGACCACGGCGGACGCGGTGGCGGATTGCTATCGCGAACAGATCGAAACCCTCGCGGCTGCCGGTGCCGATGCGCTGCTGCTGGAAACCTTTCATTCCTTGCCACAACTTGAACTGCTCATCGGCCTGATCCGGTCACTGCCCGGGATGCCGCCGGTGATTGCGCAAGTCACGCTGCAAGCCGACGATACGGGACACGCACTGGCCCCCGACCCGGTCACTTTCGTAGAGCAGATGGCCGCGCTGGGCGTGGCGGTGGCCGGCGTGAATTGTTGCACGCCGTGGGATGCCAGTGCGTTTGTGGACGCCGTCAAGGACACCGCGCCGGTCCGCGCCGGGGCCATCCATCTGGCGGTGATGCCCAACGCCGGCGGCTTCCAGCGCATCGGCAACCGGTTCATGACTCTGGTAAACCCGGAATTCGCCGGCAAGATGGCCCGCAGTCTATCCGATCGCGGCGTGCGTTTGTTAGGCGGCTGCTGCGAAATGCATCCGCCGCATATCCAGGAAATGCACCATTATCTGCAGTCCCGCACCGTGGGCGAGCGGGCGGTTGCCGTCACTCTACCACCCAACTTGCCGCCCATTGGCGCCGCCGCAACACGCCTCAATGGCCGACTCTCGCGCAAACTCAAGGACGGCCAATTCGTCGTCAGCATCGAGGCGCTGCCACCGCGCGGGACGGATGAAAGAATCCTCCACCACAAGGTAAATTTCATTGCCGGGCTGGCTGCCTGCGGCTTGGTGGATGCGGTGGATATCACCGACGGTTCGCGGGGCATTCCGCTGATCTCGCCCGGCGATTTCATTCATTTGATCCGTGAACGGCTCAACTGGACCGCCGCCACGGGAGATCTGCTAGAACTCATCCCGCACTTCACCGGCCGCGACCTCAACGTGATGGGCGTGCAAAGCCGCTTGGTCGGCTATCATGCCAATCGCATTCACAACGTGTTGTTCATCACCGGCGATCCCCCCAAAATGTCGCCGACCTATCCGCGCTCCGCGGCGGTGTTTGACGTGGATTCCATCGCGATGATCCGGTTGACCCATAACTGTCTCAATGCCGGGGTGGATTTCGGCGGCATGCCGCTAGGAAAGCAGCCCGACCCGCGCACGCATTTCACTCTCGGTGCCGGCGTTGAGTTGGAAGCGCAGGACATGCGGCGGGAGTTGGACCGTTTGCAGCGGAAAATCGACCACGGGGTGGATTACATCATGACCCAGCCGGCCTTCCACCATGAGCCGCTGGCGGTATTGGAAAAGTTCCGCAGCCGGACGCCCTTTCTCATCGGAGTGATGGTGCTGACCGGTTTCGAGCATGCCCGGCGCATGGCGCAGGTCCCCGGGGTGGTCATTCCCGACGCGATCCTGCAGCGGATTTCCGCCATGCCGGACCCGGCCGATCAAGCCAGAGTCGGCCAGGACATCGCCGCCGAACAAATCCGCTGGCTGGTGTGCGAAGGGTGGGCGGGGGTCTATCTCATGGCCACCGCCGCCGGCAGCGGCACGCTGGACGTCCTGCGCGCCGGTTTGCTGTAGCGCAGGCATTCCTGTCTGAACGGGCTGCCTGAGCGGTTACGAAAAACCTAGCCAACAGACGGTTCCGGATGTTGGATGGCGCCGCTGCAACCCCTCAACCCATCATCATCCCACTCATGCCCGCCCAATTACTCAATGGAACTGAAATCCGCAAGGAAATTCTAGCAGAAGTCCAACAGGAAGTCGAGGCGATCAAGGCCGCGCACGGTGTTGTGCCGGGACTGGTCACCATCCTGGTGGGCAGCAATCCCGCG
>JAPLUJ010000515.1 GCA_026397695.1 Verrucomicrobiota bacterium
AACTTCGTCTGCCAGCTCCCTATCAACGACCCCGCCGTGCTGCGAAATCTCCTGCAGGGGAACAGCCCGGGCCATGGATACTGCCCTTTAGGGAAGGTTGTTTAGGTAAAATCCGCCATGGCGGACTCGATGGTGGCGGTTTGTTCTGTGGTGAAGGCCATGATCATCCGTCGGTGGGTTTGGTGTTCTTGCTCCAGCACTCAGCAAACCACCTCGTTTGGGTCGAATGGCCGAGCAAGTTCGATTCCCTCAATGGTAGGGACGGTCGGCCTCGGCCGTCCCACTTGTCCGCCGGATGGCGGTGCGAATGGAGGGAGCTTGATTCGCTAAAATCCAAGCGCTTAGCCACTCGCTTCCTCCGTGTCCTTTCAGGCCGCAAGGCCAGTCACGGCGCGGCGAGGCCGCCACGCCCTACCATTTCAGGGAATCCGGCTTGCTCGACACTACGGCGTTTCCGAGGTCAAACGCTGTGTGCTCATGATCTGGAGGACTTGCCTTTGCCGGTGCGGCGCACTGTGCCAGCGTTTATTGATCTGTTAGGCGCATAAGTCATGTGGGTTGGTTGCGATTTATGTTTTTGAATCAAGCGCCTTCGACCAGCGTGATTTCCTCTTGGGTTAGCTCGTAGAGTTCATAGACGAGGCGGTCGATCTGGCGGTCGGTGGCGGCGATCTGGGCGTCCAGTTGCGCGGCGGCCTGCGGGTTTGCCTCTGCCCGGCGCTTTGGAACGAGGGCAAGCATCCTGTCCACAAGGGAAACCATGCGGTCGTGTTTCTCGACATCGGAGGAGTTGGTGAAGTCGATGGGGCGGATCGGGAGCTCCGCCACGTTCTGGCGCTTGACTTCCGCTAGTGCCTCACCTGCCTCTGGATTCATGCACCGGTAAAACCAAGTCAGCAGTCGGCTATTCACGATGCCAAGAATGAAGGAAAGCTTCTCCGCGTTTCCAGGCATTGGAGCCAAAACATGCAGGTTGTTCATCGCTAAGCGTTGCTGGTTATCGATTGCGGCAATAGGGCGATCTCCAGTTTGTCTTACTAAGAGCTTTTCGTTCGCATCGAAATTTGCAGCCGGTCTTGGTTCGGCTAGCCAAGATCCGTATTTCAAATATCTTTCCTCTGTAGGTTGAATGACAAATCGATCAATATCTCTTCCACGAAGAAGCTCACGATAGGAAGCGTCGATTTTCACAGTGGAGTCAAACGGGCGTGATTTCACATGTTCCTTATTCTGAGGCGGAGAGCCTTTGCCGACTTGATACGGTTTGATCCCAACATTAATCGTGAACCAACTATCGAGTGAGCGACTAAGTTTTCTAATACGCGTGAATAGCGCCCGATCCTCGGAAGTAAGAAATATGTTGATTACCTCACCATTCAAAAGCAACCAGTCCTGCTGCGAGTGAGAAGGGCCATCGGTGATTTTCAAAGACCCTTCTGGCGAGACTGATTCAGAGAAAACTATCTTGATCGAATTATCCTTAACCATGGGATAACCAAGTATAAGTATTTCCGTATCGACAACCGCATCTTTAAAAACAGGAAAGTAGAAATGCACAATTTGGCGAATGGAAGAATTTGCGCACAAAAACTTTCGGGTTGCTTGCTGCTTCAGGTTTGTTAGCCAAGGATTTGGAATGATATAGCCGCACAAACCAAGCTCACGCAGTAGGCTTGCGACTGCCTTCTCCAGAAAAAGAAGGTAGGAGTCCAGTTGATAACTTTGGCACGTGTATGCACGACTAAAATACTGCTTTTCTTCGGAGCCTAGAGCAGCTCCATACGGCGGATTGCCGATCACGCAGTCGAAGCCGCCCTGCTTGAACACCTCGGCCCTGCTTGAACACCTCGGGGAAAGCGGTTTTCCAATCGAAGACATTGACACGGAATCGCGCCTCGTCGTCTAGCAAATCCATCTCGGGTTGGTCGTAAAAATCCGGACCAATCAGCGAGTTGCCGCATTTGATGTTGTTGGCGAGATCGGGCAGGATGCGTTCGCGTTCCTTGAGGAAGTCGCGCTGGGCGATCTCGCCGGTTTCGCCTTCGAGGACTTTGAGCAGCAGGGAGAGCTTGGTGACTTCCACGGCGGCGGCGTCGATGTCCACGCCGTGGATGTTGTTGAGAAGGATGCGCTTTTTCTCTGCGGTGGTGAGCCGCCATTCGCCGCCCTTGGCCTGATAGAGAGTGGCGGTTTTGCCCTTGCTCCATTTGTCGGGATTCTCGGCGTAGCGGTCGCGGTGCCAGTCTAGCAGGAATTGATAGGCGACGATCAGGAAGGAGCCGGAGCCGCAGGCGGGATCGACGACTTTGAGTTTCGCGGCATGCTCAATCGAAATGTAGCGGCGGTCGGCGTTTCGCAGGAGCGAAGCCACGACCGTCGGTGACTGCTCGGGTAAATCCGTGCGACGGTCACAGACCGCCGCTACAGGTTCGAGGAGATTTCCGAGCGTGTTCTGGACGATGTAACCGACTATGTAGGACGGCGTGTAATAGACGCCACCTGCTTTGCGGACTTCGGGTTTCTCCTCGATCTTCGCCTGATGTCCGTCGGTTAGGCGAATGGTTTTGCCGAGGAAGCGCTCATAGACCGAGCCGAGGATGTCGGCGGGCAGGACGGAGAACTCGTAAGGGCTGTCCGGGTAGTAAAGGTGGGCGATGATGTCCTTGAGGGTCTTGTCATCTAGCGCGAGATTTGGCGTGAGCGTGTCCGGTTCCTCAGCCTGGCCCTTTTCCCTGGAGAAGTGGAAGAGGCCGGAATTGTAGCGGGCATCGGCGGC
>JAPLUJ010000221.1:0-8577 GCA_026397695.1 Verrucomicrobiota bacterium
CGTTGGGTGATCGGATGTGCAAGGGGTGGTTTCTTCATGCGGATGGTGGCAGCGTAACCGGCCGACGCTGCCAGTGCAACCCCGGGTACGCCGTGCCAGCCTGCGATACCGCACTCTCGAATACTCTTTCCAGCTAATTATTTGCAATGGATTGCAAGGGAAAATGCCGGTTGCGCCAAAGTTCTGTTACCCGGGATCCGGCGGCGCATTATCCGTTTCTGCCGAGTTGCCGCCGTTCGGCTACATTCGTCACTTCCCACCCGGCCATTTCTCCGCTACATCCGCGCCGTGCTCCGTTCGTTGCGATTGATGGATTTCCGGTGTTTCGGGTCGCTGGAACTCGAGGTGAGTTCTGCAGGAGCGATTCTGGTCGGAGCCAACGCGGTGGGCAAGACCTCGGTGTTAGAAGCGCTGTGTGTGCTGATCCGCCTGCATTCGCCGCGCACCCACCGCATGGGCACGCTCGCGCGAATCGGTAGCGGCGGGTTCGGTATTGCCGGCGACCCGTGGGGATGCCAACGCCAGGTCCGCCATTCCAGCGAAGGACTGTTGCTGCAAGCGGACGAGGATCGTCCTGCCAGCCGCAGCGCCTATCTGGATGACGGTGGGCTCGTCGTGTGGATGGGCAATGAGGACCTCGAGCTGATCCGCGGGCCGGGTGAGGGACGGCGGCGGTATCTCGATTTCATCGGCGCGCAGATCGACAGTGCCTACCGCCGGTCGTGGTCGCGCTACCGCCGCGCCCTGCGGGCGAAAAACCTGTTACTGAAGGACGGCCGCCCGCGCGACGCGGAAATCATTGCTTACGAGGAAATTCTAACGGAGCACGGCACCGTCCTGATGCACGCCCGGGCACGGCTGATAGAGGAACTTGCGCCACTCGCCGCCGCAGCGCAGCGTGCCGTGAGCGGACAGGACGAGCCGCTCGCCCTGCAATACCTGCCGGCCAGCGGGCCGGACCTGCGCGAGGCGATGTTGCAGGCCCGTGACCGCGAATCACGCTTGCGTCAGGCGGTCGTCGGACCGCACCGCGACGAACTCGCGCTGCGCCTCCACGGCATGCCCGCTGCGGATTTCGCCAGTGAAGGCCAGCAACGCACCATTGCCCTGGCCCTTAAGCTCGCCCAGGGAAAGCTGCTAGAGTCGCGCGGCGGCAAGGCCCCGATATATCTGATGGATGATATGTTTGGCGAACTGGATCCCGGCCGCCGCAACGCGCTGATTGCCCACCTGCCACCGCTTGCGCAAAAGTGGATCACCACCACCCACCTCGATTGGTTGCAGGAAACCCCGGCGCTGGAGGAAATCAGCCGTTTCAGGGTAGGCGGAGGCAAGTGTGATGCCTACACCCCCGGATGAAATAATTGGACAAAACCGCAAATGCGAGTCGTATTGGAATGACAACACCCGATGAATCCACGTAGGTATCCTTCACAAAGCTAACTCTCACCATGATGACCACGCGTTTCCTCATTCCGCTATGTTTTGTCGTGGCCATTACAGGGTTCACGGCCGGCGGCACGCCGGACACCAGTCCGCCGCCCGCATCTGCCGCGTGGCAAGCCCAAATCGAAACCGACTGGTTGATGCAGGATGCGAAACGTCTCGCCAAGCAGCCGGCGGCCGTGGATGGGGTGAAAACCGAATATCCACTGGCACTCGTGATCGAGCGCGGCTTGAAGCTCGCCGCCAGCCAGCGCCGGCTCGGCGCCCAAAACGTCGACCAAGCCGAACGCGAACTCCACGAAATCACCCGCTTGGCCGCCGCGCCCGGCAAAGACCCGGACGCCCGCCGCGAGCTCTACTTGCGCGCCCGCCGGACGGTCCGCGAATTGGCGCTGGGCAATCCGTTGCTCAACTTCGACTCGCTGCTTTTTGTGAAACGCTCGCCCGGCATGTTCCCCCACATGAGCGACCAGCATTACGGCTGGTGGTCGCGCAGCGGCGGCGGCGTCCATGTGCTGGAAAACTTCAAGTCCGCCACGCCCAACGCGCGCTGCCTGACAAGCGACATGCCGGAAGGCAGCTTCATGGGACCGGACCTCTCGTTCGATGGAAAAAAACTGCTCTTTGCCTACTGCCGGTTTCATCCGGAACTCGCCAATGAGAAAAACAAAGCCGACAAGTCACGCGTGCCGGAAGATGCTTTCTATCACATTTACGAGATGAACGCGGACGGCTCCGCGCGCCGCCAGCTCACCCATGGCAAATACGATGACTTCGACGCCCGCTATCTGCCGAGCGGCGAACTGGTCTTCGTCTCCACCCGCAAGGGCACCGCCATCCAATGCAGCCAGTGGTTTTCCGAATCCACCCGCGACAACGACCAGCCCGACAGCTACGTCCGCTGCGGCGGCGACAACTTCCGCCCGGTGCCGGTCTTCACCCTGCACGGCATGGCCGCCGATGGCCGTGCCATCCGCCCGCTGTCCGCGTTCGAAAACTTCGAGTGGACGCCGAGCGTCGCCAACGACGGCCGCATCCTCTACACCCGCTGGGATTACATCGACCGCTTCAACGGGCATTTCTTCAGCCTGTGGTCCGCCAACCAGGACGGCTCTAACGCGCAACTCGTCTATGGCAATTACACGGTGAAACCACAGGTGAAAATCGAGGCGCGCGCCATCCCGGGATCCACCAAGATCGCCTTCATTGCCGCGGCGCACCACTCGATCTACGGCGGATCGCTTTGTCTGTTAGACAGGAACGCGGGCACCGAAGGGGATGCGCCGCTCACCCGCCTGACCCCGGATGTGCCATTCCCGGAAACCGAACGGAACGTGGATCAATACTTCGCCAACCCGTGGCCTCTATCAGAAGAGTATTTCCTTGTCAGTTGGTCCAACCGGAAACTGCCGCCGCATTGCCGCGCCACCGAGGAGCAAAACCCGCGCAACAGCACCGGAATCTATCTGCTGGATGCCTTTGGCAACATGGAGCTGCTGCACCGCGATGCCGATATTTCATCCGCCTCGCCAATGCCCGTCGCACCGCGCGTGCGGCCGCCGATGCAGCCCCGGCTCGCCGGGCGCGACAGCAAGGAGGAAGGCTGCATGTTCTTGCAGGATGTCTATCGCGGACTCGACGGAGTGCCACGCGGCACGGTGAAACACCTCCGTCTGGTGGCTGTGCCACCGAAAGTGCAGCCCAGGATGAACCAGCCCAGCATCGGTGTCTCCGCGGAAGATCCCGGCAAGTTCGTCCTCGGCACCGTGCCGGTCGAAGCCGACGGCTCGGCCTACTTCCTGGTTCCCAGCGGCGTGCCGGTGTTTTTCCAAGCGCTCGACGAGAGCGGCCTGGCGGTGCAATCGATGCGCACGCTCACCTACGCCATGCCCGGCCAGACGCAGGCCTGTATCGGATGTCACGAGCACCGCGAAAGCGCGCCGCCCGCCATCCCGCCAGCCCTCGCCGTCACCCGCGAACCGCCGCCAATCACGCCCGGCCCCACCGGATCCTGCCCGCTGCGCTACGATCTGTTAGTCCAACCGCTGCTTGACCGGCAATGCGTCGAGTGCCCCCGCGCCGACGCCAAGGACCCGCTGCCCGCCAAACTCGACCTCACGCCGGCCAAGTCCTACGCCGCATTGATCGGCTTCGGCGGTGGCGACTTGAAGAAACTGGCCTTCGAGCGTGACCGCTCGCTGCCCGGCACAGGCACCGCGTCTAACAGCAAACTCTGGAAACTTCTCAGCCACAAAGACGGCCACGCAGGCGTCAAACTCGACGCCGACAGCACCCGGCGGCTTGTGACATGGATGGATACCTACGCGCAACGTGCCGGCCATTACAGCGATGAGCAGGAAGCGCAACTCACCGCATTCCGCCAGGAATGCGCCCCGCTGCTCAAGAAAGTCAACACACCATGAAGCACACCACCTACCTCCCGTCCCAACACGCCGTGGTGCGGGCATTGCCCAGGTATGATATGAGAACAGGCGTCCCGCCTGTGAGGGCTGACAGCGCGTCCCGCCTGTCCGCTAATGAAACGACAGGCTGGAAGCCCGTCGGTCGAGACAGGCGGGACGCCTGTCCTCCTGCTAAACTGACAGTCTTGGCCATCCTGCCCGCCATTTTCCTAGCAGCCAGTTTGTGCCCGGCCGCCCCGTCCGCGTGGCTCGGCCCGGTCCCGCCGGGCGCCGCGTATCCTGCGGGCGACGAGGACCGGCAGTTCGCCATGTTGGCGCACGATCTGCAACAACGGGCGCATTTCCAGAATGTGGCAAAGGAAACCTTGCGGCCTGAGGCGTTGATCCACGACACCGACCGCGATCCGCTCGATGTCATCCTGCGCCGCACCGAGGCGCTGTTAGCAGACCTGCGCCGGATGCCCAAGGCACCGGATCTAACCGCGGCGGCTGCGGAACTCGCCAGCCTGCGCACCAGCGCCGGGCAGACCGCGCCCGCCAGCGCCCCGGAACGGCGTGTCCTGTTTGACCGCACCTGCCGCGTGCGGCGCCAGATTGCCTTTGCCAATCCTTTGTTAGACTTCACCTCCCTGCTTTTCCTCAAGCGCCACCGCGCCATTTACAATCACTGTTGCGATCAGTTCTACGGCATCACCCAGCGACCCGGCGGCGGATTGTTCGTACTAACAAACCCATTCGGCGCAAAACCCGCCGTGCGCGATTTGCTGGAAAACTCCGTCGTGAATCAAGGCCGCCTCAAGAACCAACCACTCACCGGCGGACCCAAAAGGCCGTGGCAACTCGCCTACGACGGCGGCGGAAATCTATCAGGAGAGGCCACCGAAGGCGGCTCGTTCCTCTCGCCGGATTTGTCATTTGACGGGAAGAGCGTGGCGTTTGCCTACGTCGAATGCCAAGGCGGACGCGGGCACGACCACCACACCGATCCGAGCCGCGGCCACTGGGCGCAGGGACGATCGTATCATGTGTTCCGGATGAACCTCGACGGCTCGGACCTGCGCCAGCTAACAGATGGCACTTGGAATGATTTCGATCCGTGCTTCATGCCCAGCGGACGCATTGCCTTCACGAGCGAGCGGCGCGGCGGTTACCTGCGCTGCGGCCGGGTGTGCCCGACCTTCACGGTGTATGACATGGCCCACGACGGCAACGACATCCGCTGCTTGAGTTTCCATGAAACCAACGAGTGGCATCCCAGCGTGAACAACGACGGACTGTTGGTGTGGACACGCTGGGATTACGTGGACCGCCACGGGTGCACCGCCCATCATCCATGGGTGATGACTCCCGATGGCCGCGACCCGCGCGCCGTCCATGGCAACTTCTCGCCGCGCCCGTCGCGCGCCGACATGGAACTGGATGTGCGCGCCATCCCGGGATCTAACAAGTACGTGGCCGTCGCCGCGCCGCATCACAGTCAGGCGTTCGGTTCGCTGCTCCTGATAGACCCCAACCGCCCGGATGACGACTCCATGGGGCCGGTCAAGCGCGTGACGCCGGAAGTGGGTTTCCCCGAAACCCAGGGCGGCACGGAGTCCTACGGCACGCCATGGGCGTTGAGCGAAGACTATTATCTCTGTGCCTTCGAGCCCGTCCCTGGAAAGTGCGGACTGTATGGCCTGTATCTGGTGGACAGCTTCGGCAACCGCGAACTCGTCTATCAGGATCCCGACATCGCCTGCCACAACCCGATTCCGGTGAAGGCGCGTTTGCGTCCACCCATCGTGCCGGAAACCGCGCGGCGCGTGGCTTCGTCCCAAGCGCCTGAAGCCACCGTGTCCATCGTGAACGCCTATGAAAGCCAGCAACCCTGGCCGAGCGGGACCAGGATCACCGCGCTGCGCGTCTATCAGGTGTTTCCGATGTCCGTGCCATCCGGTGCGCCGCCGCACGAGACCGGCCTGCGCATCCCGCAAAGCACCGACTCGGTGAACATCGCCCGCGCGGTGCTGGGCACCGTGCCGGTGGAGAAGGATGGCAGCGCGCATTTCATCGTGCCGGCACGGCGCGAGCTGTTCTTCCAAGCACTCGATGAAAAAGGCCTGGCGGTGACATCGATGCGATCGGCCACCCAGTTGCAACCGGGCGAACACCTCACCTGTCTGGGATGTCACGACTCCAGACCGCGTGCCCCGCTCTCCTCGTTGAGCACACCCATCGCCATGAACCGCCCGCCATCGCGCCTGCAAGCGGACGTGGACGGAACGAATCCCTTCAGTTATCCGCGTTTGGTGCAACCGGTGTTAGATCGGAATTGCGTCGCCTGCCATGCGAAGTCGCCGAAGGCGCCGCGCCTCGATGCCGCGCCGGTGCAGCATGGCAGGACGAAATATTTCGCGTCTTATATGAGCCTGACCCCGAAGTTCGGCTTCTTCAATTATGGTGGGAGCAACTTTGCGGACGCGAAATGGTATCGCACCACGCCGGGAGAGTTCGGGGCCCGCGCCTCGAAGCTCCACGCCATGCTGTTAGCCGGCCATCACGACGTGAAACTCTCGCCGGCGGACTTGCATTGCCTGACTGTCTGGCTGGATTCGTGTTCGCTCTTCTATGGTGTTTATGAAAAGGAAGGCGGCGAGGCGCAACTTCGCGGCGAAATCGCCCATCCAACGTTGGAATAACTCCAACTTTCACGAAAAAATCCAATAACCCCGTGATGCGCTCTGATAATGCTTGCCCATGCGCGCCAAGCTCAATAGCAATTCCATGGCAGTCGCGCGCTTTCACAGCCTCGAAAACCATGCGCCCCGCACTCACTAATGCGACAGCAAAATTCTAGCAGTCACGGACCCATGAGAACCCTCACGCATTCCGATTCCGGCAGAGGCAGAATGGTCATTTCCGCGCTTAGGACATTCATCATCATCATCCCATTGCTCGGATCCCTGCGGGATGCGGCAGCCGATTCCGTGAGTGCTGAACATGCCGGGGCAGCCGTCAGAGGATGGCTCAAAGACGGTCGGCTTCCCCTCGAAAAGACTGTGGGACAACGACCAAAGCGGGTGGAGACTTTCAAGGACGCCGGGGGCGAGCCCCTCTATCATGTCATTGATCTGGACCCACAGGGATTTGTCATCGTGGCGGCGGACGACCTCATTGAGCCGATCGTCGGCTTTGCGCCCAGCGGTCGGTTTGATCCCTCGATCGATAATCCTTTGGGTGCGCTGGTCAGTCATGATTTGCGGGATCGCATGGCTAAGGTAAGGGGCATGCAGGCAGCCAGAGCACAAGGACCGCATCTAACCGCCAGAAACAAGTGGGCCAAGCTGAAGCTTGGCGCAGCGAATGTTCCCCAAGGCGGCGACTCCCAGTTGGTATACGGGCCGGCGAGCATCTCGGACGTCTGGGTTGCGCCGCTTATCCAGACGCTCTGGAGCCAGACAACCGTCGCTGGCGGGGCGTGCTACAACTACTACACGCCGCCGAATGCGGCAGGCTCCGCCGCCAACTACTATTCTGGCTGTACAGCGACGGCGATGGCACAACTCATGAGGTATTGGCAGTTTCCCGTGGTTGGCGTTGGCACCGCCTCCTTCTGGATCTCCATCAGCGGCGTGACGCAGAGTCGGAACCTGCGCGGGGGCGACGGTACGGGCGGCCCGTATGTCTGGACCAATATGGTCTTGGATCCCGGCAGTGCGAGCACGCTCGCGCAACGGCAGGCGATCGGGGCACTGTGTCACGATGCCGGTGTTGCAGCCCTCATGGCTTATGCTAGCGATGGATCAGGCGCTTCTATCAGCGACGCCGCATTTGCTTTGGTCGATACCTTTGGATACGCCAATGCCGTCAGCCTGTACGACGGCACTGACACGATGCCTGTCGGACTGTATGGCATGGTCAATCCAAACCTCGATGCCGGATGCCCTGTGGTGCTTTCGATTTGGGGGCCGCCAGGTGGTCACGCCGTCGTCTGTGATGGTTACGGGTATAGCAACTCCACACTATACCACCATCTGAATCTCGGCTGGGGCGGAAACTCTAACGCATGGTATGCTCTACCGATCATTGACACTTCGTCTGGAGGTACTTATACGTCGGTCCATGATGTTCTTTACAACGTGTGGACCACTGGAACGGGTGAGATCATCAGCGGCCACGTCACCAATAACGGTGGCACTCCAGTAACCGGTGCCGTGGTGACGGCCACCCGCGTCGGCGGAGGAACATATACGGCGACGAGCAACGCCAACGGAATCTATGCCCTCGCGAAAATCCCCTCCTCGTCCCAGTATGTGGTCCGCGCCAGCAAGACGGGTAGCTTTTTCGAGGACCGCAGCGCCACCACGGGAAAGTCCACGAAATTTTCTTCCACTTCCGGCAACCAATGGGGGATCGATTTCCTGAACACGGCCCCGACCGCACCGGCAATTACGACCAGCAGCCCACTGCCGTCAGGGACGAGGGGCATGGCATACAACCAGATCCTGGCAGCGAGCGGCGGCAAGATGCCCTACACATGGACCCTCAATAGCGGCAACCTCCCGTCAGGTTTGAGCCTGAGCAATACAGGCGTGATCAGCGGCACGCCTGACGTGGCGATGACCGCCAGTTTTGGCGTCAGGGTGACGGGCAATAACGGCATGTCCTCAACTACGACATTCAGTCTCGCGATCATCGCCACCACGCCGGCCATTACGACTAGCAG